>JAFQIQ010000335.1 GCA_017397445.1 Lachnospira sp. | reverse complement strand
TCTTTTCCGGCATCCACAGTGATTGTTGCATCAGTAACTCGCACGCTGTCATTGGCATCAATACCGTGAGAAGCAGAGGTGATGTCATAAGTTCCACTTGTAAACACAAGGTCATCCTTGCATACGATGCCATGGCCGGCAGGTGATGTAACAGAGAGCTTTCCGCTTCCGTTAAAGGTCAAGTCCTGCTTGGAAAAAACTGCTGCATCGATGTTATTATCATCAATCGCGGTAAATGTTCCGCCGTTGGCAAGGGTATTAGTTGTACCGGATTCAAGTGTAACAAATACTTTATCTGCTTCAAGAATATACAATGGAGCAGAGGTCTTGCTTGTTATAGAAACACCATTGAATACAAGCTGAAGTTTATCCTTATCGTCAGCATTCACGATTATCATACCATCGTTTAATGTTCCCGATATTATGTAAGTACCCTCATCTTTAATAGTTATTTTAGTACCGTCAATGTCAACATTCTTAGAACTGCAGCTTGCAGAGTTGCCATTAAGCTGAATAGTAATACTGCTACTTGTTGAATACTCAGTGCGGGAATCCCTGTCTGTAAACATATCAGCTGCACTTGCTGCAAATGTGGCATTTTCAGCAGAGCCAGATGCAGTGTTATTATCGGTAACTTCGTTGCTACCTGTGCCGGTTTCTTTTTCGTTTCCTGTGTCAGCCTGACTGCAACCGCTCAGGGCAAGTATCAAGACCATAAACAGTGCTATTAATTTCTTCATAGGTAAACTCCTTTCAAAATTAGAAATTTAATTTAAACTTATGATACATATTAATTGTGAACAT
The DNA here is from genome assembly GCA_017397445.1 of Lachnospira sp. Taxonomy (GTDB): domain Bacteria; phylum Bacillota; class Clostridia; order Lachnospirales; family Lachnospiraceae; genus Lachnospira. The sequence continues at coordinate 6,397 of JAFQIQ010000335.1, read as the reverse complement.
AAAAGTGAAATTGTGTGAAAAAAGTATGTTTATTGTAAAAGGGAATTTTAGGTTGACAAAAGTATGAAGGTAATGTAATAATGATTGTAGAAAAGGTGCTACCGATAGACGGTTAGTCCAAGCTTAATAGTACATCATATGACCGCTACTTTTTGGACGAAGGGCGGTCATTGTGATTTTTATGGTTATTTCCAAGTTCTAAACCGAGCCTGAAAACGGTAACTAAAAGAGTTAATATTCCGATTAATTCTAGTAATTCCATATTATCATTCCCTCCTTAAACCAAGATTTCCACCAAAGCGGATGATCTATGTAAACAGAGGGTTATGGTCCCTCTGGAGAGGGACTAACCGCCTACCGTTATGGTAGCACCTATGTGTTATTATATAATGTGTATAGAGAATATTCAAGAGAAAAGAATAAAAAATATAGTATGGATTTTATTGTTGCCAATTTCTTTTATAACCCTGCCACAAAATTAGCAGGTATATCCCTGATGTCGTCTAAATCCTTGCTAATCAGCACATTAGGAAATTCTTTAAATTCCTCAGCTTTGGTGGTTCCCGTAAGCACTGCGGCAAAATCAACGTCTGCACTTTGTGCAGTCTTTGCATCAACTATGCTGTCACCTACATATAAAACATTTTCTTTAGAGATTCCTAACTTATCAATTGCGTAAAGCAACCCTTCAGGAGCAGGTTTTGGGACAGAAACGTCCTCACCGCCCACTATGACATCTATTAAGTCATTAGCGTTATACTTTGTAAGAATTGCATCAATGCGGTAGTGAAATTTAGTTGTCACGATGGCTGTTTTGATGCCCTGCTTCCTAAGGCTGCGAAGAGTATCAAGCGTATGGGGATAAAGGTCAGTGTTGTCAACCATAACAAGGTCAGCCTTTTCTTTAAAATATGTTGAAAATATATTAGCGGCATCAAAGTCATCAGAACCGGTCAGTGCTGAAAAAGTTTTCGGTAAGGACAGACCGATGGTTTTCTTTATAAGGTCAAAGGCTTTAGGTGCATAACCAAGCTTTTCGAGGGCGTAATTAACACTCTCTGCTATACCCCGTGCAGAGTCTCCCAAGGTGAAATCAAAATCAAACATAACAGCCTTATACATAACAATCCTCCAATCAGTTTATGTGATAATCATACATCAAACGCAATTCGCATACAACGGTTGAAAAAACATTTTTAATAAGTTAATATATTAGTCAGGGAATGAGTCAGGAGGTAAGCTATGATTCAGATAGATTTTTTTGGTGCAGATGTGACAAGTATGTTAGTTCCCATACATTCCACGAAACCGGATAAGGTGTATTTCCTTGTTGACCCGGCATATCATACCATGCATGATGTGAAACTTATACAGAGTGCTATTATGGAGTGGAAGATTGTTAAAGAAGTAGAGCTGGTGAAGGTCGATTCGGGTGATATAGAGGATATTAACAGGCGACTTGACGAGATTGTGGGAAAGCACGAGGAGAAGATATATATAGACCTTACAGGTGGGCATGAGCTGATGATTGCCTGTGGTTACAGTGTGTGTAAGAAAGCAGATGTTGTGCCTATATATGCAGATATTAGGAAGGGCGTTGTTTACGATGTTAACAGTAAAAATGTATTGTGCAAGGTAGACCATATAGGACTTTCGGATTATCTTAATGCAGTTGGTGCCAAGCAACTCAATGGCTCACATTCTACGCCTAAGGATGACTTAAAAGATTCCGTGTTGAATATGGGAAGAGTAATATTTGCAGACCTTAACAGATGGCATGCGCTGCATTCGTATCTTACTGCCAATGTAAAGCCGGATTTAGATACTGTACGCATCCCAAAGAACATTATGTACCATTCAAAGAGGTATGATGTGTCGAAACTTATTGATGCATTTTGCGAGAATGGATTTGCGGTTTTAGTCGGTAAGAATCTTTACAGGTTTGCAGATGCAGCATCCAAAGAATATATGATAACCTTTGGCATATGGCTTGAAATGTTTGTGTATTTCAAGGTTAAAGAATATTATGATGAGACATGTCTTGGTGCAATTATCGACTGGAATGAGTCCGATTATATTGATACGGAAGATAATGAAATTGATGTGATGGCCATTAAAGATTCCGTGCCGGTATTCATATCCTGCAAGATGAAGAAAATCGTTGCAAGTGAGGTGTACGAGGTGGGATTTCTTGCAGACAGGCTGGGAGGAAGTTCCGCAAAGGCAATTATGGCCACAACATTTCCTGTGAGAACCGAAGGGGATGGAGTTAAAGGAATTTATCAGAGATTAAAGAAAATGCGAGTAGGGTTCGTGGAAGTTACCGACCTTGACAGAAAAGGTGTCGAATCGGTTATGGATGCGGCATTAAAACTTGCAGAGTAGAGAGGTATATATGAATAATAAGACATCAAATGTTACGAAGCTTTGTCTTGCATCTATGTTTATTGCGATAGGATGGCTGTTGCCATTTGTTTCGGGACAGAATACGGAGCTGGGCAATATGCTGTGCCTTATGCACATACCGGTACTGGTGGCAGGATATGCACTTGGAGCACAGTACGGGCTGTTGGTTGGTGTGGTAACACCACTCACAAGATTTCTTATATTTGGAAGGCCGGCCATATATCCAACGGCAGTGTGCATGGCAGTGGAGCTGGCAGGATATGGATTCCTTAGCGGACTTATATATGGAATGCTTAAAAAGAGCGGAAAGGTCAATGATATAGCTGCCATATACATATCCCTTATAAGTGCCATGATAGGTGGCAGACTTTTATGGGGAGTATCAAGGGTGGTGTGCGGAGTGTTTTCACAGAGCGCATTTACATGGTCGGCATTTGTTACAGCAGGCTTTGTGACAGCCATACCGGGTATGCTTATACAGTTGTTTTTAATACCGGCTATAGTTATGGCGGTAGGTAAAATTAATAAGAATTAAGAAGGAGATTGTCTATGAAGTCAAAAGTTTATTTTACAAGAGCGATTACACCGGAGAAGGTGCTTGAATTGTACAAGATGTTGGAGAAAGATTTACCGGGAAATGTGGCTGTTAAGTTGCACTCAGGTGAGGTGGGCAATCAGAATTTCATAAAGCCGGAGTTTTGGCAGCCTATAATTGATGAAGTTGGTGGAACAGTTGTAGAGTGTAACACAGCCTATGAAGGTCAGAGAAACACAACGGAAAAGCACCTTAAAACTCTTGTATTGCACGGCTGGAATGAGTGCTTTGATGTGGAACTTCTTGATGCAGAAGGTCCTGACAAGGAGATGGATATTCCTAACGGCAAGGTTATTAAGAAGAATTATGTGGGCAAGGCAATTGATAAGTATGACTCTATGCTTGTGTTGTCGCATTTTAAGGGACATCCTATGGGAGGCTACGGCGGAGCTATAAAGCAGTTGTCAATCGGTGTTGCCTCATCATATGGTAAGGCTTATATTCACGGAGCAGGCGAGCCGGAAAAGATATGGACAGCTGACCATGACATGTTCCTTCGCTCAATGGCAGATGCTGCAGCTTCAGTAGTTGATTACTTTAAGGGCAACATAGCGTATATCAATGTTATGAAGAATATGTCAGTGGACTGCGACTGCTGTGCAGTAGCAGAAGACCCATGTATGAAGGATATTGGTGTGCTTGCATCCCTTGACCCGATTGCTATTGACCAGGCATGTCTTGATCTTGTATATGCATCAGATGATCCGGGCAGAGACCATCTTATTGAGCGTATCGAATCAAGAAACGGTGTGCTTACTGTGGAGGCGGCAGCAGAGTTGGGCTACGGCTCGAGAGAGTACGAGTTGATAGAAGTGTGATAGGGTATTATGAGAATAGCAGTTTGTGATGATGAGCCAATTTATGTAGAGCGAATCAGCAGTCTTGTGAAGGATGAATGCATAAAGCGAACGCTGGAGTGCGAAATTGATACATTTTACAGTGGCGAAGCCCTTCTGAATGACTTAAAGAACAATGAGTATGATTTGGTGCTCTTGGATATACGTATGCCGGATGTGAATGGGTTTGAGGTAGCGTCAGAAGTTTATAAGATGACTAAAGGCGATAATCTGGTGTTTGTAAGCAATGAAGAACATCTTGTGTGCTCTTCTATGGAATTCAGGCCCTTCGGTTTTGTGAGGAAAAGGATTCTGGCAGAGGAAATAGAAAATGTATTTTCAAGATGGTATCAGAATTATGAAAAAAACAAGGTGATTTCCTTTACATACGGACGGGATAAAGAGCAGATGCACCTTAGGGTGGATGATATTATGTATGTGGAGGCTGCGGGGCACTATGTAACATTTCATGCAAAGGACAATATGTATGATATGAGGGCTCATATATCGGAGATGGAACATATCTTTGATGATAAGGAGTTCGTAAAATGCAGTCGCTCCTTCATATGTAATCTCAGGTATGTTATGTCTAAGAAAAATGATTGTTTTATTATGCGGGATGGCAGAAAAATAACCATAGGACGCAACTATAGAGAATCTGTATGGGAAAAATACAACGAGTATCTGAAGTGCGAGTATTTGGGAGAATAGGATATGGAATACGCTATTGTTGAGTTTATAATTGGTATTATTGATGTAGTTATCCATATGTTTTTCTTGGAGAAATTATTAGGGTGCAGGGAACGAAGAAAGATAAACAGGTATATTCTTGTAGGATTGTACTTCTTTGTCGGGCAGTATTTTATGATATGGGCCACCCCATATGTATTACAAAGATTATGCATAGCTTTTATGGAGTTAGTGTATTGTGTTGCAACCTTGAATGGAAAGTGGAGAGAGCATATTAAGTGGACCGTGTTTGTTAATTTAACTGATTGTGTAATCAGTTATATATCACTGCCGGTTTTTACGCTATTCACAGGAATGCTTGGCGAAGAGCTGATGAAGCAGGAAAGTATTATGCGGATATGGACGATTATGATACAGAAATTTATTATCTGGGCGATACTTACATTAATTCTGTTTCATAAGGGCAAAAAGTTAAATCTCACACAGAAGGAAAAGCAGTTAGTTGATGTTCTGGTAATTGCCAATGTTTTTCTTATAAGTGTGTTTTACGTACACGCCATGAATCTTACATATAACAGGCAGGAATACAACGGAACAATTATGTTTATAACATTGTTGATTGTTGCGGTGCTGATTATCTGCGTGGCTCTTGTTATAAAGATAAGTGCAAAGAATAAGCAGATGTTAGAGAACGATATGCTAAAGTTTCAGCTTGCCAGTCAAAGTGAAATGATTGAGAGCATGAAAAAGAGTAATGATGAAGTCAGCATGTTAAGACATGATTTGAAACATTATGCAGTGGTAGTGCAGGGCATGTTAGCAGAGGGTGACTTGGAAGGAGCGAAAGCCGGACTTGAGAAGTATATGGAAAAGATAGTGCATTCAGAGAAGAAGGCAGAATATATAAAAGAAAATCCGGCTATCAATGCAGTTATATACAACAGTGTGTGTAAATGTAACAGCAAAGAAATTCCGTGTACTATAACAATAGAGACTCATTATCCTTGCGATATTGAGCAGGATATAGCCATTGCACTGGCCAATATTCTGGATAATGCCATAAGAGCAGAGGAAGAATTGCCGAAGGATAAGAGAGCGGTTACTTTAAAGATATATGTGAAGAATGATTTTATCTTTGCACTGGTGAGCAATTATATTGAAAAGTCAGTGCTTGACGCAAACCCCGAGCTGCAAACTACACAGGGTGACCATAAGTTACACGGATGGGGTATTAAGAGCGTCAACAATATTCTTGAAAAATGTAATGGAGCGGCAGAGGTGTTTGAGGGAAACAACAGCTTCAATGTTGTGATGAAAGTAGTCAAAAAATAAGCAGGCACAAGTGTTTCATGCCACAAAAATGCATTTCGTGCCACAAATAACAAAAGTATGTAAAGAGGATGTATTATAAGGGTACATCCTCTTTTTTGTGCGTAAAAAGGGGAGGCGAAAGGAGAGAAGATATGTTTAAGCATGAGTTGAGAAGATACTTAAAATCAAAGGCTACCTGGGTAGTCGTTCTGCTAATACTGATAAGTGTGGTGAGCTTTTGGGACTCATATGTGCAGAAGTCAGAGTTTGTATCAATGTATGAAACGCTGACAGCGGAAGATATTAGTATGGAACGGTTGAAAATGGTCATAGACAATGAGACCGGGCTAAGATTTTTCGTTGATTATATGAATGGCAATTATTCATGTCTTGAGATTATGGTGCTGTTGGCGTGGGCGGGGATATTTTTATCGCCGGTGCTGTGGGAACACAAGAATACAGGATATGGGAATTATATCGTAACGAGGATGGATTACGGACGGTATGCCATGACGCAGCTGCTGGCACAAAGTATATATATACTTATAGTTATTGCAAT
>JAFQIQ010000334.1 GCA_017397445.1 Lachnospira sp. | reverse complement strand
CGGAAAGCAGCAGAAACTATCTGTTCGTTATGACAGTGAGTCTTCGGCTATTACTAACACTTATATAAAGGGCGAGGAGCGCAGTTTTACCATTATTGCTTATCCGGTACCTGAGATTGGTGATAATTTCGAGGAAATTTTTGATGAGACAGTCAAGATTAACACTCTTGATTATGATAAATATAAAGTGATTCAGCAACACATAATTGATGCCCTTGACCATGCTGATTATGTGGAAATCAAGGGGACTAACGGCAATTCAACTGATTTGAAGGTTAAGATTATGCCTATTGAAAACTATGATAAGCAGACAGTTTTTGAGAATTGTCTTGCAGATGTGAATATTCCGTTAGGAGAGGTGTTTACTTCGCCGGTTCTTGCAGGAACTACAGGTGTGCTTAATGTCAGCAGTGTGTATCTTAATGAACTTAAGTTTAAGAATCTTACCGTTAGCTTTAAAGATGGTATGGTAAGTGATTATTCTTGCGACAATTTTGAAGATGCGGATAAGGGCAAAGCATTTTTTAAGGAAAATGTGTTGTACAATCACGATACACTCCCTATGGGTGAGTTTGCCATAGGAACTAATACAACGGCCTATGTTATGGCCAATAAGTACGATATAGTTTATAAGTTGCCGATTCTTATAGTTGAGAAGATGGGGCCGCATTTTGCTATAGGTGATACATGTTATTCTCATGCTGAAGATATTGTTGTATATAATCCTGATGGCAAAGAGATTATATCAAGAGATAATGAGATTTCGATTCTTAGAAAAGAAGATGCTTCAAAGGCTTACTACAATTGTCATACGGATATTACAATTCCATATGATGAGATTGGTAACATAACAGCAGTTTCAAAGGATGGAACCAGAAGAGATATTATCGTAAATGGACGTTTTGTGCTTGATGGTTGTGAAGAATTGAATGTGCCATTTAATAGTTGACGGAAAATGTAAAACAAAGTACAATATTATAGTAAAATTATTGCGTATGCATACTGTTTAGCGTACGACAGAATGGAGGAAGTTATGGCAAAAGTTGGAATTGTCATGGGTAGTGATTCAGACATGCCTGTTATGTCAAAGGCAGCAGATATTTTGGAGGAGCTTGGTATTGATTACGAGATGACCATTATCTCAGCTCACAGAGAGCCGGAGGTGTTCTTTGAGTATGCTAATTCAGCAGAGGAGAAGGGCTTTAAGGTAATTATCGCAGGTGCAGGTATGGCAGCTCATTTACCGGGTATGTGTGCAGCAATATTCCCTATGCCGGTTATTGGTATTCCTATGCATACAACTTCTCTTGGCGGAAGAGATTCACTTTATTCAATTGTGCAGATGCCATCAGGAATTCCTGTTGCAACAGTGGCTATTAACGGTGGTGCTAATGCAGGACTTTTGGCTGCTAAGATTCTTGCTACATCTGATGCAGAGCTCCTTTCAAAGCTTAAGGATTATTCGAAGAAGCTTGAGGCTGAGGTTAAGGCTAAGGATGCTAAGTTGCAGGAAGTTGGATATAAGAACTATAAGAAAGATTAAGTTATTGTGGGGCGCTTTGCGCCCCTCAACAATGATGATAAATTAAACAATACTAAAACAATTAGAATCTAAGGAGATAAGAAGATGGATTACAAGAAAGCTGGAGTTGATATTGAAGCCGGATATAAGTCAGTTGAGCTTATGAAGGAGTATGTAAAGGGAACTATGAGACCGGAGGTTCTTGGTGGCCTTGGTGGTTTCTCAGGTGCATTTTCACTTGCTAAGATTAAGGAGATGGAAGAGCCTGTACTTTTGTCAGGAACTGACGGTTGCGGTACTAAGGTTAAGTTGTCTATCATTATGGATAAGCACGACACTATCGGTATTGATGCGGTTGCTATGTGCGTTAACGATGTAGCTTGTGCAGGTGGTGAGCCATTGTTCTTCCTTGACTATATTGCATGTGGTAAGAACTATCCGGAGAAGATTGCAACTATCGTTAAGGGTGTTGCAGAAGGCTGTAAGCAGTCAGAGTGTGCTTTGATTGGTGGTGAGACAGCAGAGCATCCGGGACTTATGCCTGAGGAAGATTATGATTTGGCAGGTTTTTCTGTAGGTGTTGTTGATAAGAAGGATATCATCACAGGTGAGAATATTAAGGCAGGTGACGTGCTTGTAGGTATTGCATCTTCTGGTGTTCACAGTAACGGTTTCTCTCTTGTTAGAAAGGTTTTCGAGAATGAGCTTACTAAGGAAGGTCTTAATACATATTATGATGAGTTGGGAACAACTCTTGGCGAGGCGCTTCTTGCTCCAACAAGAATCTACGTTAAGGCTTTAAAGGCTATTAAGAATGCAGGGGTTAGAATTAACGGATGCAGCCATATTACAGGTGGTGGTTTCTATGAGAATATTCCAAGAATGCTTCCAGAGGGTGCTCATGCAGTAGTTAAGAAGGATAGCTACGAGGTTCCTGCTATCTTTAAGATGCTTGCTGCTAAGGGTGATATTGCAGAGCAGATGATGTACAACACATTTAATATGGGTCTTGGTATGGTTCTTGCAGTTAACAAGGAAGATGTTGATACAGTTATTAAGGCAATCGAGTCAGCAGGTGACACAGCTTACGTAGTAGGTTCTGTTGAAGCTGGCGAGAAGGGAGTTACAGTATGCTAAGAATTGCTGTAATGGTATCCGGTGGAGGTACTAACCTTCAGGCTATAATTGATGCTGTTAAGGATGGCACTATCACTAATACGGAGATAGTTGCGGTTATCAGTAATAATCAGGATGCTTACGCATTGACGAGAGCTG
>JAFQIQ010000333.1 GCA_017397445.1 Lachnospira sp. | reverse complement strand
TCTGTCAACTGTCATATCAGCATTAACCTTGTACCAAACAGTACTATACAACGGCTCTGTTGTATTCTTATAATTCATCGGCATCTTAATGGCATGCAAAGAATTGCAGTCCCTAATTAAAATCGGAGTCTTCTCAAGCTTTGAAAAATCCATCCTGCTTAAATCGATAAATTCCAATGAATAGCATCCCCAGAACACATTGTCGAATTCTGTGAGGTTTGGTGTGCTGAAACTGCTTAAATCAACTGATTTCAGCGAACTACAGCCTGCAACTAAAGAATTCATATTAACTACATTAGTAGTATCAAAATGTGATAAATCAAGCGATGTCAATGAAGCGCAACTACCAAACATCTTTTCCATATTAGTTACTTTTGATGTATTAAAAGAGCTTATATCAAGTGTTTTTAACTTTCCGCAGCTTACAAACATCTCAGACATATTGGTAACATTAGATGTGTTGAATTTGCTAACATCTACACTCTCTAACACATCACACATAGAAAACATACTCTGCATAGTTGTTACATTGGATGTATTGAAACTGGATGCATCTACGCTTTTGAGTGCCTTACAACTAATGAACATATAAGACATATCCGTAACCTTAGATGTGTCCAGCCCCTTTAAATTAACTGATGTTAATGAACTACAACCACTAAACAGATACTTCATATTGGTAACGTTAGCAGTATTACAACCACTTAGATCTAAAGATGTTAATGATGCACAGTTTGAAAAGGCATGAGACATATCCGTTACACTGTCGGTTTCAAATCCTGCCAGATTAATAGATGCAAGAGCATTACACCCTCTAAACATATAGCTCATATTAGTAACCTTCTTAGAATTCCATTTACTTAAATCAAGAGAAGTTAATGCCTTACATCTTGCAAACATCTCATAAAGATTAGTTGCATTATCCACATCCAAATCGCTAACGTCCAATGTTGTTAGAGAACTGCATTCACTAAACATATACGAAAAAGTAGTTACCTTAGGTGTATTAATATTGCTTAATTTAACGCTTTCCAAAGCAGCACACTTAGAAAACATACTTGACATACTTTCAGCTGATGCTATATTCCATCCGCTCAAATCAACACTCTTCAACGACTTACAATTGTTAAACATACCACTCAGTACTGTAACATTGGACACATCAAACCCACTTACATCGATAGCCTCCAATGCCAAGCAGTTAGTAAACATACTTTCCATATTAGTAACCTTGCTTGTATTAAAGCTTGTTACATCAAGATTGGTTACAGAAGCACATCCTACAAACATCCACTGCATATTAGTTACATTAGCTGTATTAAGATTACTTAAGTTGATGCTTGTAGCATCGCATCCATAAAACATATATGACATATTTGTAACCTTTGAAGTGTCACACTTACTCATATCAACAGATGCTACACCACTAAATGCAAACATCGACGACATATTAGTTACATTAGCTGTATTAAGATTACTTAAGTTGATGCTTGTAGCATCGCATCCATAAAACATATTTGACATATTTGTAACCTTTGAAGTGTCACACTCACTCATATCAACAGATGCTACACCACTATTTGCAAACATCCACGACATATCAGTTACATTGGAAGTATTAAGATTACTTAAGTTGATGCTTGTAGCATCGCATCCATTAAACATACTATTCATATCTGTTATATTTCCGGAAGTATTGATAAATGTACTACCAAATACCACTTCCGTAAGACCTGATGCACTTAAAAATGCACTTGAACAATTTTTTGGTGCAGTAATATTCCAGTACACATACTTTACATCACTTTTTTCTGATGTAAAATTAGACGCTCTGAGAATTGTACTGAGAGCATACGAACTACCGCTATAGCTTGTCTCACCACTTTTATCGTCCTCAACCCATAAAAGTCCGTTATCATACAAAGTCCATGACGCACCCTTTGTCTTTCCGCTTTCTTTCTGAGTCAGCTTACTTGTATCAAATGGGTCCGCATCCGCTGCCTGAACCGTCACAAGGTTCAACTTAAACAGACCTGCAAGACCATTTGTTGGCATAATACCTGTAACAAGAATAACTGCCAAACCCCAAACAACCAATTTCTTAATTACCTTTTTCATAATCCTTTATCCTCTCTGTTTGCCATTATATAGCAAGCATTTATGATTTTATCACAGTTTTATGGTAATGTAAAGAAGTGAGTGCCTTATGTGAAGGATTTATTACCTCGTTGATAGGTTGGGATTTATCTCTTTTACAAATGTTATGTTGCACATGTCTCTGTGAGAGAACAAAATAAAAATTATACTTTCTGCAGCGTTTTGATGTTATGTATAGTCAAACTGTTGCAAAAAGTATAATCTAATTCTTCTTTATAAAAAGAGACACTGGTAGCGGGAAGAAATTGGGAATTGCCAATTCAACAAACTGAAGGTTTCCTCTCTCAACAAATTCAAACTCCGTTAAAGCTTGCAGTTCTATATCTTCCAAACAAACAACCAAAAGAATAAGCAAGCACCTTCGGCACCTGCTTATTCTTTTTATTAATCGGCGTGACAGGATTTGAACCTGCGACCTCTACGTCCCGAACGTAGCGCTCCACCAAGCTGAGCCACACGCCGCCATTTTACTATTCAATTTGTCGCAGGTTCAAACCTGCGGTCTCCGCTCCGCTCCGGTCCGCCCAAAGCCGAGGTCCACCGGACCTCGTGGGCCCTCTACGTCCCGAACGTAGCGCTCCACCAAGCTGAGCCACACGCCGCCATTTTACTATTCAATTTGTCGCAGGTTCGCCGTAGGCGAACCCGCAGACTCACAAATAATATCATACTCCATTCACGCAAAAAGTCAAGTTTTATTTTCCCTAAACACACGCAACAGCTACACTATCACATTGCGTTCTTCACCCTTTAAGAATGCTTCAATATTCTTAAACACCTCATCCATCAGGCGGGCTCTTGCCTCGTATGTAGCCCATGCTATATGCGGCGTTACAATAAGACGACTACTGTCCTTGAATGTAAGCAACGGGTTGTCCGCAGCTATCGGCTCCTTGCAGATAACGTCAAGACCTGCACCTGCTATCAAATCTTCGTTCAAAGCACGAACTAAGTCTGCATCATTAACAATAGGGCCTCTGCCAAGATTAAGAAGAATAGCATTTTTCTTCATTTTGCTAATATTGTCGTAATTGAAAAGATTTTCTGTCTTGTCATTGAGCGGTGCATGGATGGATATAATATCCGACTGTGCCAGCATCTCATCCAGTGAAACACGCTCATAAGGCGATTCGTAGGTTCTGCCGCTTGCCGAATAGTACACCACCTTACAGCCAAACATAGCCGCAATATCTGCAACACCGCGACCGATAGCACCAAGCCCAACGATACCCCATGTTTTTCCGTAAAGCTCAGGAAATACCTTTGCAAAATGTGTGAAACAAGGACAGTCCACATACTCCCCTGACTTAACATACTCATCATAATAATTAAGCTTTTCAAGCACATAGAACATAAGTGCAAATGTATGCTGAATTACCGACTGCGTAGAATATCCCGCAACATTGGCAACTCTGATTCCGTGTGCCTTAGCATACTCAAGATCGATATTATTGAAACCTGTAGCAGTTTCAGCTATCATCTTAAGCGCCGGAGCTGCCGATAAAACTTCCTCATTAAGAATAATCTTGTTGTTAATAATGACCTCAGGATTGTGCTCTTTAAGACGCACTACCGCCTCTTCCTGGGTGCTGTTTGTGTACTTCACAACTTCTCCCAAAGTCTCAAATTTACTTAAATCAATATCATCACCGAATGTAATTGTATCCAACATAACTATCTTCATAATCTCTATCCTGCTTTCACGTATATATAGCCGCAAGGTATATAAATACCCAATAAACTGCTCACATACATTATAATCAGTTACATTGGTTTTTTCAACATTTATGTATTATCCTCTTCCCCCTGACTGCCTCGTAGCATAAATTCTGTTAAAACAACGATTAAGTTTAACAAAATCCATATATGCCCTTGTAGATAATTTTCCCGAAGCTGAATGTTTGTGTGTAACATATGGCAACTCACCACTGTTCTCCAGATAATCCGTAAGTTCCACCACTATACTCCACTGCACTCCATCAATATCCGCCAACCGTCTGCACAAGTGAAGTGCCACCGCCGACAACACCCCCAGAACAATGCACATGTAGGTCTCATCCACGCTATTTCTATAGAATACCACCGCCAACGCCGTTACTATCACAATAAGATACTCCATAGACTTTCCCACTTTACTTACAATTCCCTGACTTAGTCCACATATTTCATGCTCTATAACCGACTTCTCCACAAAAACTTCCACATTACGCACTTCAATATTCAGCTTCCTGCAATCTATATACCTTCTGACAATTCTTTTAACCAATCCGGTTTTGTACTCGCTATTTCTAACATCCCATAGTATCCTCGTATAATTCCTATACAGTACAAGCCACACTGCCATGCCAACCCCAAACATCAACACCATAGCAGCCACAAAAAACCTCATAAAAATAGAACCTCCCAAAGTCAATACATTTTTAATTATATATAATTAAAAACATATCTTAGGGAGGTTCGTCCACATATTTCGTTCGTCAAATGCCGACAGAATGTGCAGTTACGCCATCAGGAAATCAATTATATTTACTTGATTAATACCATCTTCTCCAATTGGGAACTCATCCATTGTTAATAAATACTTCGGATAATTGTCTTGTATCTTTTTCAGCGGACGTATTTCTCTTTCAAATGTAGTCGCATCCATTACCGTTGCTGACACCTGATAGTAGATTCGCTCATCACCCTTCCTCGCCACAAAGTCCACTTCCTCAGTATCCACCTTGCCTATATATACATCATAACCCCGGCGAAGCAGTTCAAGATACACTATATTCTCCAAAATATGCCCCATATCTCTTGCCTGGGCTCCAAGAAGCACCGTACGGATTGACATATCCACAAGATAATACTTACTTAAAGACTGCAAATACTGCTTCCCCTTAATATCATATCTTTGTGCTTCATACATAATAAATGCCTCTTGCAAAGCATTAATATAATTATCTACTGTTATGGACGATGTCTTTCGGTTCATGCTTGTGAGTGTATCTGCGATTTTCTTCGCAGAGACTATATTTCCAACATTATCTGCCAGAAAATGTATCACCGATTCCAATACTTTTACATCACTGACTTTCTTTCTCTCAACAATATCTTTCAACAAGACTGTGTTGTAAATTCCCATAATGTAATCCCTAAAAGCATCAAAATCTTCTATTGTGGATGCATAAGGAAATCCGCCTCTGATATAGTAATCCTTAAACACTTCTCTTTTGTCTTTTACGCCACCCAACATTTCATAATACTCTTTAAAAGAAAATGGCAACATCTTAATCTCAACAAAACGTCCGGACAACAATGTTGCAATCTCACCTGACAACATATACGCATTAGAGCCTGTAAGATATATGTCAACATTATCTCTAAGATATAAACTATCAACAGCTTTTTGAAACTCCGGCACTAACTGCACTTCATCAAGAAATATATAATGCATATTATCTTCTGTAATTCTTTCTGTTACATACTCGTACAGCTTGTGGTAATCCCTAAGTTCTTCGTTCTTAATATCATCAAGTTGCACAAACACACATTGTGTCTCTTGTACACCACTATTAATCAAGAATTCCCTAAACTGCTTTAATAACGTAGATTTGCCACATCTTCTAATTCCGGTAACAACTTTAATCACTTTACGTTCTTTCCATAAAATCAACTTATCCATATATTCTTTTCTCTGTACCATATCTACGCCTCCTGTTCACTTTTCTATATTTATTATATCCAATTAAACGCAAAAATTCAAGAAGTTTTTAAACTACACTTTAAAAACTTCTTGAATCCCAATCTTTTTTAAATCAATTTTAATTAAATATTACTCGCCAATTCCTTTAACAACAACACCGAATTAGCTATTGCCTGTTTCTCAAATGTAGGATAATCCATAGTTGCACTGTCGTCTGCCTTGTCTGATATAGCGCGAAGTATCACAAATGGCACCTTGTTAAGGTATGCAGCCTGAGCTATTGCAGCACCCTCCATCTCTGTACAGAAACCATCAAAATTGCCTGATATACGTTCTTTAACTGCCTTGTCTGAAATAAACTGATCACCGCTTACAACTCGTCCCACATGAGTTCCGATACCCGGAACAACCTTCGCACAAGCTTCTTTAGCAAGAGCAATAAGTCTGGCATCAGCCTCAAAAGAAAGTGTATCCATACGCGGAATCTGACCAAGTGCATAACCGAATCCTGTGGCATCCATATCATGATGCAAAACATCACTTGAAATAACCACATCCGCTATATCAATCTCAGCCTTCAAAGAGCCGGCAATACCTGTATTAATCACATAATCCACATTAAAATCATCCACAAGAATCTGTGTGCAGACAGCAGCATTAACCTTACCGATACCGCTTCTTACAATAACAACATCCTTGCCTGCAAGCTTTCCTGCCATGAACTTCATCTGTGCCTTAGTCTCCACGCGTTCTACGCTCATAGCCTCCACAATCTGTTCAACTTCTTCATCCATGGCACCAATAATACCTATCATACAAACCTCCTGATTCAAACCTGTATTCTTTATCCACATTTTAAGCTAATATCTATCTTATTGCAAGCAAATGTGATATAATATATGCTAAGAAACTGGTGCTATAGCAACCATATAGCACTACATTTATTAGAGAAAGGCGGTATATAATATGCGATTTAAAACATCCGGCGTCTGTTCAAGCGCCATTGATTTTGATGTTGTTGACAATAAAGTTACTAATGTGAGGTTTGTCGGAGGATGTTCAGGCAATACTCAAGGTGTTGCTGCCCTTATCGAAGGAATGGATATTGATGAAGCTATAAAAAGAATATCAGGAATCCGTTGCGGGTTCAGACCTACATCCTGTCCTGACCAGTTATCTTTGGCACTTAAAGCCTATAAGGAGCAATCGTGAGTAAAATCAGATTCAAACGCATATATATAGAAATAACAAGTTCATGCAATCTTTCCTGCTCCTTTTGTCAGGAAACCAAAAGACCAAAGGAATTCTTAAGTGTAGAAAACTTTGCACACATTTTGCAGGAAGTACGGCCTTACACAAACTTCGTGTATCTGCACGTAAAAGGTGAGCCCTTACTTCACCCGCAACTTGAAGAAATACTTAAACTATGCAGACAATCCGGTGTTACGGTAAATGTCACAACTAACGGCACGTTACTAAAGAAGCAGCTTCCTACGCTTCTAAAGTATCCGCCCCACCAGATTAACATATCTCTTCACAGTGCGGATGATAATGATTGCATTGACATCGATACTTATATAAAAGACGTTTTTTACAGTTGCGAGGAGATTACCGACAAAACCGAAACTGAAATCTCCCTGAGGTTGTGGAACACCAAAAATGACCCTACTATATTTGGCGAGAAGAATTACAAAGTAAAAGAACGCATACACATTAATGTCCAGTCACCATTTGAGTGGCCTGACATTAACAATACCTATTATAATGACAGAGGATTTTGTCAGGGACTGAGACTTCACATGGCAATACTCAGCAACGGTACCGTTGTTCCCTGTTGTTTAGACGGTAACGGAGTTATGGCTCTCGGTAATATATTTGAGGAAAGCTTTAAAAATATACTTGAGGGTCCCCGTGCTACTGCCATTATACAGGGTTTTCGCGACAAGAAGGCTGTGGAGCCCTTGTGTCAGCATTGCAGCTTTAAGGAACGATTTTCAGACAGACTATAATTAATATTGGAGGCAACTTCACATGAAAAAGATAGTATTAACAGGTGGCGGTACTGCCGGTCATGTTACACCAAACATAGCACTTCTTCCAAGTCTTAAGGATGCCGGATATGAGGTATATTATATCGGTTCTTATGACGGAATCGAAAAGCAGCTCATAGAAGACTTTGGCATCCCTTATTACGGAATATCTTCAGGCAAATTGCGCCGCTATAAAAGTTTAAAAAATCTAAGCGACCCATTCAGAGTTATGAAAGGTTACACGCAGGCACGTAAGCTTATGGACGAAATCAAGCCTGATATAGTATTTTCAAAGGGTGGTTTTGTCACTGTTCCCGTGGTACTTGCCGCATCACACAAAAAGATTCCGGTAATCATTCACGAATCTGATATGACACCGGGACTTGCCAACAAAATTGCTTCAAAGGGTGCGACTAAGATATGTTGTAACTTCCCTGAAACACTTAAATATCTTCCCGAAAACAAGGCTGTTCTTACCGGTTCACCGATACGTAAGGAACTTCTTATGGGAAACAAACTTGAAGGTTTAAAGCTTTGCGGTTTCAACTCTGACAAACCGGTTATCCTTGTAGTAGGTGGCAGCACCGGTGCTGTTAAAGTTAATGAAGCGGTGCGTGCCATCCTTCCTGAGCTTCTTAAAACATATCAGGTTGTTCATCTTTGCGGAAAGGGAAAGACCGACGAATCACTTTCAGGAACAGAGGGCTACATTCAATTCGAATACATCAGCAAGGAAATGCGTGACCTGTTCGCTATTGCAGACATCGTAATATCAAGAGCCGGCGCTAATGCCATCTGCGAACTCCTTGCGCTTAAGAAACCTGCACTTCTTATTCCGCTTTCAGCAGCTGCCAGCCGTGGCGACCAGATACTTAATGCGAAATCATTCAAGGAGCACGGTTATGCAGATGTATTAGAAGAGGAAGAAATCACTCCTGAAAAACTTCTTCAGGCTGTTAACGATTTGTATGCCAACCGTGGCACATACATTGGCAATATGAGTACAAGTCCGCAGAGCGATGCAATCACTAAAATTACAGAGCTTATTATGGAAGTTTCAAAGTAGTTATCAAAATGTATTGACATATGCTCACTTTTTAATTATAATAACAGTAATCATTACTATTATTATAAAGGAGCAATGCCTATGGCTACTATAAAACACAGTAAGCAACGTGACGCTATCAGAACATTTCTGATGTCACGAAAAGACCACCCCACCGCAGAGGTTGTCTATGAGAATGTACGAGCGGAATTTCCTAATATCAGCTTAGGAACCGTATATCGCAATCTTACATTTTTAGTGGATAACGGACAGGCGGTTAAAGTACCTTGTAACGATGGCTCGGTACATTTTGACGGTAATGTTTCACCTCACTAT
>JAFQIQ010000332.1 GCA_017397445.1 Lachnospira sp. | reverse complement strand
CTACCGTTGGTAATGTAAAGAAGACCGAGGTGCTTTGGGAGAGCTTCGGAACGGATGTAGCTCCAAATGTTGGCGACCTTGTTACAGGTGTTGGTCATTTACATCTGTAACCGCGTATGTATTTCCATCATATGTTACTGTTGCACTGCTAATGTCACTGCCTATATCCGTTGTTACTACTACAGTGTCCCCTGCTACATAGCTCATCTTATCAACAGATATGTTAAATACAGGATATGCAAGGGATATATCCCTTAATCCTTCCGAAACTTTAGCCTCACTTACATTTACTTTCTTCTTATCCGAAAATTCAACTATTCCATCCCCATCCACATCAAAGCCGGCTTTGACTGTGTATTCACCGCTTTCATTGAAGATGTGTTGTAACTCGTTTCCGGTTACATTAAGTTTCTTTCCGTTAACAAACCACTGACACGGTGATGCAATCTTGCCATCTGCCTGCGTATTCACTCTAAATGTGTATTTTGCACCCTTAATGGCCTGTGTTACGCCCTGTATGCTTACTTTCTCTATAGTTGTTTTGCTGTCTTTAGACTGTTTGTCCGTATTGCCACCAATCTCGATATAGTCTGCTACAGAACTCTTACCGTCAGCGGATGCACTAAACTTTACGCATATGCGGATGTATCTTCCTTCCAGCCCCAAAAGACTATCCTGCACTACCTGTAATTCTGTAACTTCAAGTTCATTTTCTGTTTCTGCTGCACATGCTGATATTTCAATATCTGCATTATTCTTGTATGTAGCTTTTACATCCAGATAACTCCACTTTGTACCCGATACTTTGCTGTCATATACTGCTTCCCATGTACCTTTTTCTATGTATCTTGTACCTTCAAGACTTATATTACTTAAAGTCTTTGTTTGCACCTGGTGCTCCTCTACATACTGCAATGTAACATTTTTAATAATCTCTGTATCACGTCCGTATTGCTCAACTCTTATCGGCAAAGTTATTGTCTCTGCTGAATTTAAGTCTGTCTTGTATATCAGGTTAATGCTTCCGTCATCATTAACTTTCACATCACCCTCAAAGGATTCTAATAACCCTTCCGGAAGATATAAAACATCAGCTACTGTCATCTCAAGGATAACTATGCGGTTGTCATAGAAAGTGCTGTCCTCTATTCTGTCCCACTCGCATACAAAATAGCAGTCCCTTAACCAACCGTCATCCCATGTACCATCTGAATACATATGTGCATGATTCTGCGGATTACCTGTTGTATGACCGTTATTAGGTTCCACTGCATCCCAATTGGTATAGGTGTTGTCTGAGCCGTTTACCCACTGCCAGCGTCCTTCATTGACTTCGTCAGTATATCCTATGGAAACATAACCGTCTTTCCCCTCTGCTATTAACAGTTCTTTGATATATTCGTTCTCTTCTGCATCGTCAATAACAACAAGATGACCACCCATCTCTTCGCATATTTCCCTTGCTTCGGTCCATGTAACCATCTCATCCGATACTGCATAGGCATGGTTTTGTCTCACTGTTATATTAGACATTTCCTGCGACAACCTGGTAAAATCATACATCACTGTTCCCGTGAATACTTTATCTTCACCGAGACTTCCACTTAACTTCTCATTTACCTTAAACAGTGCTGTTTCGTAAGTCGCCTGCTTCTCAACACTTTCGGATTTTTCCTTTTCTACAAGTGTGAGATAGTCCTTCTCATCTTTTGTTGTTACTGTTATTCCTTCGCTTGTTCCTTCTGAAAAGTCAGCCTTAGTGTCATAGCGCTTAATTATGCCTTCCTGCTTTGGTTCAAACATGAAGCCTAACATACTAAAGTCCAGTGGTCCTGCATTAATCTCGATTATGGTTCCGTTAATATTTATCTCTTTGGCTATAATTCGGCCATTGAGATGAAACTCGTTGGCATTAACTGTTACCGTGCCGTTCGGTGCGTAAAGAACGGCATTTAGATTGATTGCTGTGCCGTTAAGTGTTATATCACCGTTTTTTGACACTACAAATACACTTGCATCTTCTTCTGTTGCAAGCGTGCCTACGTTATATGTTACGTTATCGGTAGCATATATAATTCCCTGACCTGTAAATGTGGTTGAATTAAAGTCCACATCGCCATTAATTCCAATAGGGGTGCTAATGTTTATATTGTTGCTCTTGTAACTTTGGTTTGTTTTATATACTGTGCCATTTATTTTGATATGATTATATATTATTTCTGTAATATCCGGCATATCAACTATCTGAGCATTTTCTTTTTTTGCCTTTACTTTAAGCGTATCCGTGCCATTGGATGTTTTTAGTGTAATACCTTTGGCAGCTTTCAGTACACCGTCTATACTAAGTGTATTGCCCTGATAGTAATAATTCTGATTGGTATGTATCGAGCCCGTTATTCGGGTCGTATTTGTATAAAATGTTAATCCCTTATCTCCCGAAGTAAACAGTGCATACTTCAGACCTTCCCATTCATCCGGAATTGTATATGTTATATCACCTATATTAATTTCGGATGAAACTGTTGCATCTTCTTCATCACCCTCATCATCCACTTTGCTGTTTACGAATGTGATTGCCTTTGGAAGTGAAGGTTTACTATCTTTTCCATATGCAATGAATCCAAAACTTACCGTTTGTCCTGCTTCTATGGTAGTGTTATAATCTTTCGCCGCTATTTCGTATATTCCGTCTATGTTAGAAACTATGTCTGCATTCCATATGCTGTCTATATTGCCATCATAGTCCATATACAACGACCACAGGCTTTTTGGATAATCTGTGTTGTTCTTAATGGTTACATCTGCGTTAACGTAATTGCCCCAGGTGCTGTTTTCCTTGTAAGTGATTGTACAGCCTGAGTCGTAATAACTCTTTTGTGCGCCAGTCTCTGCCGCGTAGACACTGAATGGTATTAGCTGCATCACCATACTGATTATCAGCACTACGGATAACATCCGCTTCAATGCATATTTAGTTGTCTTTTTGTGCATTTTTGCTCTCCTTTGCTTTTTCGTTTTAATTCTGCGACTGTTTAGTCAGCTAAATAGTTGTAACACACTTTGAGGCGTTTTTCAACATTTTTCGTAAAAATTTCATCTAAAAAATCAAAAGTCTTTGTAAAACAGTCAAACTATCTGTTTCACAAAGACTTTTATAATTATTCATACTTATGAATATCCTCTCGTAACTCCTGCATACGCACATCTGTGCTGTAGATATTATCTGCGCATACGGTTAGTTCGTTAACGATATCCGGCATCTCTTCGCTTTCGAATTTTTTGTAGTGCATCTGGTGTTCAAGACTTGCCCAGAAATTCATGGCAATTGTCCTAATCTGAACCTCAACCTTCATATATTCCTTACCAGTGGATAAGAATATAGGAATTATAATTACATAGTGCAAACTTCTGTATCCGTTAGTTTTCGGATTTTTAATATAATCCTTTACTTCTATAACTTCTATATCATCCTGTGACATAAGCATGTGGGCTACCTCATAAATATCACTGATAAACGGACACACAACCCTGATACCTGCAACATCATTTAAGTTAGTTGTAATAGAATCAATGGAAATATCGAGCCCTCTTCTTTCTAATTTTTCAAATATGCTTATAGGGCTTTTGATTCTTGATTTGATACTGTCAATAGGATTACGTTTACGTCTTGTTTTAAATTCATCGTTAAGAACTTCCAATTTTGTTTGAACTTCTCTTATGGCACATCTGTACATCATCATAAGCTCAGTGAATTTACTGCTGGCTTCGATAGCTTCCATAAGTTCGTTTTTGCTAAGGTTAATAGGTTTCGACGATTCTTCTCCGCCTAAGATAATACTTGTCTCGTTCATTAGTAACACCTCATAATAATTATATAATCTCTATAAAATTGCAAAGAATACCTCTTTGACCATTAGTTGCCCTATGTGAAAATAAAAGTTCAGAATTGCAACAGGTGCATATGTCAGCAACTGCAATATTGGTCATATCAACCCCGGTTTTGTAAAGATTAATCACATTAGCCATAGGTAAATTGAGCTGATATTTACCTTTGTTTGCACCATTTCGTATAATTAACCCCATTTCTTCCTCTGAATACACCTTATTAAAAGCTAAAAATACATCCTCACTTACTTCGTAACAACCTTCACATATTCCCGGACCTACAAAGGCCTTAATATCACCAGGCTTGGTACCATATTCAACAGACATAAATGTAATCATATTGTTTACTATGTTTCCCACTGTGCCTTTCCAGCCTGCATGAGCTGCACCAATTGCTTTATTAACAGGGTCAACAACGATAACCGGTATGCAATCAGCATATGCTGTCACTAAACACACATTGGATTCATTAGTAATAAGACCATCTACATCATCATATATATGTTCTTTTGTAACACCTAATCCGCGATGTTTGCCTGATACTTTTAAAACATTGGTTGTATGTGTCTGCTTTGAATAAACCATATCTTCAGGCTTAATTCCCAATGCCTGTCCCATTAATTCAAAATTACGCTTTACATTCTGATAGGAGTCATCTCTTAAAAATGTAAGATTCATTGAACTGTAAATGCCTTCGCTCACACCGCCTTTTCGTGTAGAGAATCCCTGTTTTACAAAATCCAAATCTTCGAATATTGAATATTTTAAATATACAACACCGTTGTCAGCTTCCACCATATTAATAGTATCTTTAATCCTCGGCTTCTGACCATAGTGTAATTCAAAAGCCTTATAAAGCTTTTCATTGTCAATATATTGCATTATATTATCCTTCCCCAATTCATACAATAAAAATATAATAAATTAATATTAATTATATTTAATTAAAATGCGTTAACTATGTGTGAGATTTCAACTTTTCCGTTAATTGTATCAAAACCTATCACATCAAATCTGCATGCTATATTCTGACTTTTATATACTGTAGTAAGATAGTATGCAGCAACTTTGCACAGAGTATTTTGTTTTGCGGGCGTTATAGCCTCCAATGAATACCCTAATGTTCTTCCGGAGCGGTATTTTACCTCAACGAAAACAAGCTGTTCCTGTTCTTTGGCAATAATATCTATTTCACCCATTCTGCATCTGTAATTATGCTCTATTATATCATATCCTTTGTTTTTTAAATACTCTGTAGCATGAATTTCCCACTGCTCACCAACTTTGCGTTTGTTCATCAAGTCCCCCTGTTATTAACTTTAGCTTTTATGCGGTCGCAATCATCTACAAACACAAGAATTTCAGCCACAACACTGTACAATTCCGGTGGAATCATATCCCCTATCTCTAATTTGGAAAGCGTGTTGGCCAGTTTACTGTCCTCGTATATGGGTACATCTGCTTCTTTTGCCTTTTCAATAATGCGCTCTGCAATAGCTCCCTTTCCGGAGGCAATTATCTTAGGCGCTTCTTCGCCGGGAACATATTCAAGTGCAACCGATATTTTCGGTTTGTTATTATCTGAATCTTTATTATTGTTCATAATACCCCCTGATTATGTGATGACTAAGCTTTAACATCAAGAATATACTGAGTGGTAGAAAGATTATTAGTATCTTTTTCAATAAAATCTTTCACAAAGTCAAAGCTTGGTTCTCCAATATCTTTTGCTTCCGCGACTTTCATATCAAAATGGCAATTGTATCCTAACTCCTCTAATCTTTTATTCAACTTATCAATATGTGAATATACAAAATCAAGCATCTCTTCACTTTCAAGACAGAAATTAGTTGATACATTGTTACCGGCCAGTTTAACATATACATCTACAGGGCCAAGATTGTCCATATCCAGATGTAATAATGCACTTACATTGTCACTGCCGGCCTTCAAAGCCCTTTTATTGGTAAAAACATATAATTCACCGTTAGCATCACCATGCTGGAATTTAATCGGCATCTGAAAATATGTCATATTCTTGTTAAGATCATTCATAAAATCGATATTGCTTTTAATTGAGTCCATATCCGCAGAAAGCTTTTGGCCTGCTTGTGAATCAGCCAATTTTTCAGCTACATTATCAGCAATTTCCGACATGCGTTTGTAATATTTTTTAATACCATCTTCTTTGCTTACGTCCTGCGGTGTAAGTTTCATGGTTTCATCAATCATCTGTTTAATGATTTTGCTAAAATCATCCGAATCTAAAAGCTCTTTCAACTGCTCTTTCAATTCAGGATTATCCCTAAGCAAAGCAGAAATGTCATTTATAAATTGTTTGGTTGTTATTCTGCCATCCTTAAGACTGTTAATCACAGAATCAAGATTGTCAGTCCGGGCATTTTCCAACATTTTTACAAGATTATCCACACTTTCCTGCCCTAAACTATCCATAAGTGACTCACTCGAACTGTTTTCGGATGCATACAGCATATTGGAAATTTCTCCAAGGAGTCCTGCTCCTGCTGTATCTGATTTGATAAGTTCAGAAAAACCGTTAACCATATTATTTAACTCGCTGGTTATACTATGTTCATAGCTTTTATAAGCCTCAAACTGTGCGATGTTATTTTCTGTTACCGGAATATCCAGTTTCATAAGATTGGCTATTGTGTTAAGATTAGCCTCAGGAAATTTATTGGCATTCTTTATCATCTCAGATATGGTCTCGGAATTGATAGGCATATTAAGATTCAAAAGCTCTTTAACCATTTCTGCATTGGCTTCACTTACCGGAAAACCTGCTGCATCCAAAGCTCTGTTTATAAGTAGCGATTGCTGACTGTCCATAGCCATAGGTTTTATAGTTATATTGGCACCGTTATTGTTTTCTACCATAAACGTAAGATTCTGCCCTACCTGAACCGTTGCATTCTCGCTTAAATGTGCGAGAAGAGATTTACCATTGTTCATAGTAAGAAGCACATTACCGTCTTCCATCCCCATAACCTTACCTGTAAATGTATCACCCGCAAGCATTTCTTTAAAAAGCTGCAACCCTGAATTGACGGCTGATGGAGTGTTTGTACTTTGGCTTAACTGAGGACTCCCCTGTTGCACGGTGGACTGTGAAACAGCATTATTATATTGATTTAATGGGTTGGAAATATTAACTGCCATACACAATCCTCCATAAATATAGTCTTATATAAAGTTCTTAATAAATGTCATTCTATGTATAGGACATGCACCATGTTCTTTAATAGCATCGATATGTTGCTTTGTACCATAACCCTTATGCTTTGCAAAACCGTATTGAGGATACCATGTATCATATTCACACATAAGTCTGTCCCTTGTTACCTTGGCTATTATACTGGCAGCACCTATACTCATACTTTTTGCATCACCTTTTATAATCGGTACCTGACGGATATCAACTTCCGGAATGGTTACCGCATCATTAAGCAACACATCAGGAGTTACGGGAAGTTTTTCAATAGCCATACGCATAGCTTCATAAGTGGCCTGCAGTATATTAATCTCATCTATTCTTTCGGCCTGTGCAAAACCGATTCCAACTGCCAATGCTTCTTTCATAATAACATCAAATAATTCTTCACGTTTCTTTTCGCTGAGTTTCTTTGAATCGTTAATATAAAGAATTCTTTTCCCCTTAGGAATTATAACCGCAGCAGCAACCACAGGGCCTGCTAACGGACCTCTTCCAACTTCGTCTATACCACATACGTTGCCATATATTTCATATTGTTTTTCGTATTCACATAAAAGCTCAATACGTTCTTCTTCTGCTTTTAATTTTTCAGCTTTCTTTAATTCAGCGAGTTCTTTTTTTGTCATATACGCTCCTTTATTGGCTGTTATCAGGTCTTTCTAATGTAAATTGCCCAATACGTCCGCTTCTGAAATCGTCCAATATTATTCCGGCAAGCTTTTCATAATCCACTTCCGCTCCTTTTTTCAGACAGCCGCGTTTGCCGGCAATATCATTCATTATTTCAAGGATTTCTTTGCTTTCATCAATATTGTATCTTTGTGCAAGGCATCCGGGATAATTCTCTTTAATAAATCCGGCAGTATCAAATGCCAGTTCTTCAATATTAAGAACCTCATCATTCATAGAACCTATCATAGCAAGTCTTAATCCTACAGCCTGATCTTCAAACTTAGGCCAGAGGATACCCGGTGTATCTAATAATTCAACATTTTTATTAAGTCTAATCCACTGCTTACCCTTGGTAACACCCGGCTTGTTTCCGGTTTTAGTGCAGGCTTTTCCTGCATAGGCATTGATAAAAGTTGATTTTCCCACATTAGGAATTCCTACAACCATTGCCCTTACAGGACGATTAAGAATCCCTTTTCTTTTATCCCTCTCTATCTTCTCTTTGCAGGCTTCTGCAACGGTGGCATTCATCTGTTTAATTCCCATACCTGTCTTAGAATTGATTTTAAGGACAAAAAAGCCTTTGCTTGTGAAATACTCAATCCACTGTTTATTAGCACTTTCATCGGAAAGATCTGACTTGTTTAACAGTATAATTCGAGCTTTGTTCTTAGCAAGATTATCAATATCGGGATTACGGCTGCTCATAGGTATTCTTGAATCAACTACCTCGATAACCAAATCTATAAGTTTAATATTCTCTTCCATCATCCTGCGGGCCTTAGTCATATGTCCGGGATACCATTGGTAATTCATAATTATAACCTCACTATTCTAAAAACTATTTTACAAAACCTATTCTTTCAGCAGGACCGGTGATAAACCAGACATTACCTAATATGTCTTTATCTTCGACCAAACCTACACCTGCGAAACGGCTGTCTTCACTGTTGTTACGATTATCACCAAGAACAAAATATTCTCCTGCGTCAAGCTTTATTTCCTGAGAGGCCAGACCAGCCGTAAGTATCTCCTGGGTTATCACATCATCTTCCAACAAATTGCCGTTGATATATACTTTTTTATCTTTAATCTGCACATTTTCCCCCGGCAAACCAATTATTCTTTTTATATAAACAGTAGAACTATTTTCATCATTAGCAAAAGCGATTACATCATATCTTTTCGGTTTAAACAGACTATATGACCAACGGTTAACCAGTACTGAATTATCAGACTCTAAAACCGGTGTCATAGAACTTCCTGATACAACAAATTTATCACAGGTAAAATGCACTATAGCAAATGCTGCAATTATTATAAGCAGAATATCTGCAGCAAATCTACAGGTGTCCTGCAATTTAGTATTTTCCTGATAGCGTCTCAAATATAATCCCATATATACTCCAATCAGTTATTAAAATCAAATAATTATGCATACTTCAACTAATATATAATAACATATTTTTCAAAATGTATCAACCATAACAAAAGGCTTTGCAAATAAATGCAAAGCCTTATATCCTCTATATCAGTATGTTATAGAATTATAGTAATTATACCAATGGATTACCATCAGCATCTGTATTAATGCTACCGCAAAGAATAAGAATACCCTCAATAAGTCCCCAAAGGCTTCCTACACCACATGTAACAAGTGTTACGATAATCTGAGCAATACCTCTTCCTGTATTACCAAGGTAGAAATTATGTATACCATATGCACCTAAGAAAATACCAAGCAAACCTGCAGCCATCTTTGACTTAGCATTAGGATTCTGATACTGTGGATTATAACCCATGTTAGGCTGCTGATATCCCATATTAGGCTGTGGACCATTACCAAGTCCCATACCACAATTAGTACATACAGCTGCACCAGGTGCTGTCTGATTACCGCAATTCTGACAGAAATTCATTCCGCCACCTACCTGTACACCACAGCTTGTACATACTGCTGCACCAGGATTAACTTCCTTACCACAATTCTTACAAAACATATTGTGACCTCCTCAAACCATAAATAATGTTAATTTATATCTATTATATAAATCATTATTAAAATAATACCATTATCTTAAATAATT
>JAFQIQ010000331.1 GCA_017397445.1 Lachnospira sp. | reverse complement strand
GATTACCCGCTTTTCCTTTCGTTTTGCACGACGTGAAACGGAAAAAAGCCGCCGTATACGGGGGCAAGGACGTATTTGTTGCGTCGTTGGACAAAGCGGACGTATTGCTTTCTGCCAACGAATTGGCGTTGCAACGGCTGTGGAAAGGGTATTACAACGCCGTCAATATTCCTTCTCGGGAGCGGCTGAAACAAATGCGCGCATATATGCCTGCACGCTATTGGGCGTTTATGCCCGAAAAAAACGGGGATTTGCCGCAAACATAGGGAAAAACAAAAAAAACATCGGGCACACCGTTGACAAGAACGGGTTTTTTAAGGTATAATAATGACAACGGCACGGGCGTTTGCCTATGCCGTTTTGTATTTTTACCGCAGGAGAAAAAAAGTATGCAATTGATTTCCGATTATTTCGGCTGTATGGTGTTTAACGACAAAGTGATGAAAGAAACGCTCGAACCCGAAGTGTATCAATCCCTTCGGAGAACGATTGAAGACGGCAGAAGTTTGAATTTGTCCGTCGCAAACGCCGTGGCAACCGCCATGAAAGATTGGGCGATTGGTTTGTCCATACAATGCCATAACAAAAAACATTGCAAGCGGATAATCAGGATTAAAATATGTAGTTGTAGAAAACACAAGCGGTGCCATTGAAATAATCAACACATATATTGCTGCTCTTGACTCTGCGATTCCATCCACCAGTTTTAAGAACATCATATATATACACCACATTGCAATTACAGTAATTGCAATACTTATCAAAGAAGAACCTACTACTCCTCCCGGAAATACAATTTCACCAATCAGATATATGTAACACCATGCCAGTGTCGGGTGATCACACAGTCTAAACTCCATTATGTATTCCATTACACTGCCATATTCAAAACCTCTTATAGATTCCACGAAATTATAGTAATATTCTCCAGAATCCCATCTTGGAAGCACATTAATGAATGGTAATCTTGTAAGCAGAACAACCAAAAGCACCATCATAATTACTCTATGCTTCTTTATTCCTGCCACAAACCTCTTAATCTCAAATTGTCTAAACCATATTGCTATTTGCACCAACACCATGCCAACAGCAACTGCAATTAATCCATACATTAGAACCCTCGTTGCAACAGAGTCCGGCTTCATCGCCTGCCTGTTAAAAATTAATGACATAATAATCGGCAATGCCCCAACCACTGATATAACTGTAAGTTCAGGCCATAATTTCTTTATCTTATCCATACCTTCTTGTGTGATATTACAATCACATTCCTCCCTCTCTCGGAACATAATACATCAGTTCCACATCATATAACTTAAAACTCTCCTTTTTGGTGTATCTTGCCTCAAACCCATCAAGTCCCGCCATACCATCCAGTTTCTCGTAAGTAAATGTATCAATTAACAACGGTTTTTGCAACTCATAATTCAAATCATTACCAAGAAATTCTATCATATCCGGATTAAGCTCAATATCCGCAACATCCAGAAGATAATAACCGCTGTCCCATCCTAAATCACTATATATTAACGGAACCATCAATCCAAGCGCTTTAGTATCTTTATCGCAACCACGCTCAATCGCCTGCTTAAAAGCTTCTACCTCATCCATCTTCTTATATTCACTTCTCAATCTGTGAACACTAATTATCGGATAGTTGACAATACCACCGCACACCAGAACCATCATAATAGTCAGCATAAGACATGCTGTGCTTTTATACAGTGTATGCACAATTCCTTTAACCTTACTATAATATACCAAACATCTGTCTGATACAACTCCCATAACTAACACGGAGGTAAAATATACTATTTGCAAATTACCGTAGGCTGAACGGTTAATATAATATGTCATAAGCCCCAGCGTAATGACTGCTACTGCAGAAAGCAGCTCTGCACCGTTTTTTACGGAAACACCGTAAGCTATAACCGCAAACATCAGTGCTGCAACCATAACCCATGCCACAATCCCACTGGGATATCCTACGGATATTTCTCCGGAAACATAACTGTCTGTCATAACCGGAAATACAAACATAGACACTGTAACAGGTTCACCGCCCAATGCATAATTCACAATATTAACCAATCCGTAAGCTCCAATCACTGCCACAACCATATACAATGTACGCTTTATACATTCTGCATAAAACCACACACTGCAAAATGTATATCTGTGAAGTGCCTTCATTATAAAATATGCCGTATACCCTATAAGGCACACAACACCTGTTTCCAAATTCCACACCACTGAAATCATGCATATTACATATCCCAATGCTACATACAAAAATCGTAATAGGGTGGAAATATTTTCTTTTCCTTTAAGCCACACCATATAGGCCACAATTATCGACGGAAAAAGAATTCTGTGAGGAACAAGCTGCCTGTACACACTGTATGAAAAGCACAGACTGTATACTGCCATTGTAGCAACAGTTATATACTTCACATAACGGTTCTTCACAACATTTGCCACAGCATAAACCATACACATATATGCAACAACCGTAAGCAATGATTCAACCACAAAATAGCCGGTGAGACTTCCTCCAAACAGCTTTACAAGAGGTGCCATAAACATTCCATAAAAGCCGTAAACACTGCCGTTGAGCTCTGTTCTAGGCACTCCCTGCATATAATTATATATTGAATTAAAGTACGCATTCGTGTGATAAAGACCATGATAATTCTTGTATGTATTAGGAGTAAATATTGCCACTGCAAGAAGTAATGCTAATACCGCCCCCAATCCATAAACACGTGCGTTAGTGCTGACTTTCACACCCTTATCGGACTCACCTGACTTTTCCAACCTATAATGCACAACCACAAAAACTGCACACATAAACGCAATGGATAAAAAATCCGATGCATGAAATATAAACTGACTTGTAGAAGGACCGTCAAACAGCTGCTGTTCCCTTGCAAAACCTGCTATAAGAAGCACACCATTCAGCCCAGCCGGAAACCATCCAGCAATTGCAGCCCGGAAATCCGTAAGTTTCTCTAGCCTTCCTGCAATCCTGCCATTTTTAAATATAAAGCTACATAGAAGATAAGCACACAGGAATACAAGTATATACGATGCATACGGCGCTATATTAGAATGTGAAACATTCGCTGTCACCCATGCAGTAACCGGTGGCAACAGATACAATTCCAACAAACAATTAGCCACCAGCAAGGCCACTCCGTATGCTAACACATAGTTAATAATTTTATTGGGTCTTTCCTGCATACTTAAACCTCCTACTTCACTACACCATTGCTTTAGTAAAAATGTCACTACTAAGCCGGGAAATCCCCGACAAAGCAGTGACATTATTCTAATTTCGTTCTGTAATCTTAAACTCTCTCTACTGAAAGTGTTACATTTTCGCCATTAATATCCCAAGGCTTAGAGTAACCCTTAGACTCGCCTGCTACGATACCGTCTGCAAGAACTACAGCCTTAATCTGGTCAGCGTTACGCTCCATAATATCTGCAATCTTGTCATTACCTGTTACATAGAGATTAATTCTATCCATAACCTCGAAATCAGCTTCCTTACGCATAGTCTGAATCTTGCTGATAAGCTCTCTTACGAAACCTTCTTCAATAAGTTCAGGTGTAAGATTAGTATCAAGTACAACTGTAACACCCTTGTCGCTGTTAGCCACAAAGCCTTCCATCTGCTTCATCTCAATAAGAAGATCTTCCTTCTCAAGCTGAATATCAGAACCACCGGCATTAAGTGTTATATAACCCTTCTCGTTAAGCGAATCCATAGCGGCGTTGCCATCAAGCTCTGTAAGCTTAGTTCTGATATCGCCAAGAATCTTGCCGTACTTTGGTCCCAAAGTCTTTAACTGTGGCTTAAATGTATATGTTGTAAACTCCCTTACATCATCAGTGTATTCGATTGCCTTAACATTTAACTCTGCAGCGATAATATCTGTGAAGAAATCGTTAAGCTTCCAATCAGCCTTAATGTACATCTTGCCGATTGGCTGTCTGTTCTTGATACCAGAAACCTCTCTACAAGCGTGACCGATAGAAGTTGCCTTAAGAACGTCCTCCATATTCTCCTCAAGCTCTGTGTCAATCCAAGCCTCGTTAACAGCCGGGAAGTCACAGAGGTGAACACTCTCAGGTGCATTCTTATCAATGCTGCATACAAGATTTCTGTAGATGCTCTCTGTCATAAATGGAATCATCGGTGCCGCAGCCTTGCTGATAGTAACAAGTGCTGTGTAAAGTGTCATGTAAGCATTAATCTTATCCTGCTCCATACCCTTTGCCCAGAAACGCTCACGGCTGACTCTTACATACCAGTTAGAAAGCTCCTCTACGAAATCCGCAAGGATTCTTGCTGTCTCTGTAATCTTATAATTCTCAAGGTTCTTATCAACAGTCTTAACTACTGTATTAAGCTTTGACAATACCCACTTATCCATAACAGGAAGCTTATCGTAATCAAGTGTGTACTTTGTTGCATCAAAATCATCAATATTAGCATAAAGCACAAAGAATGAATATGTGTTCCAAAGCTTACTCATAAACTTATTCTGCCCCTCTGTAACCGCCTTATCGTGGAAACGGTTAGGAAGCCATGGAGCTGAGTTCTCATAGAAGTACCATCTGATAGCGTCAGCACCGTGTGTCTGCAATGCATCAAATGGGTCGACTGCATTACCCTTTGACTTACTCATCTTCTGTCCGTCAGCATCCTGAACGTGACCGAGAACGATAACATTTTCATAAGGAGCCTTGTTAAATAACAATGTTGATATAGCAAGAAGTGAGTAGAACCAACCTCTTGTCTGGTCAACAGCCTCTGAAATAAACTTAGCAGGGAACTGCTGCTCGAACAAGTCCTTATTCTCAAATGGGTAGTGATGCTGTGCAAATGGCATAGCACCTGAGTCAAACCAGCAGTCAATAACCTCCGGAACTCTCTTCATCTTGCCCTTACACTTAGGACAATTGCAGATAACATCATCAACAAATGGTCTGTGAAGCTCGATATCGTCCGGACAATTATCAGAGTTAGCCTTCAACTCCTCAATACTTCCGATTGACATCATCTCGCCACAATCATCACAAACCCAGATATTAAGCGGTGTACCCCAATATCTGTTACGGCTGATACCCCAGTCCTGAACATTTTCAAGCCAAGCACCGAAACGGCCGGTACCGATAGTCTCAGGAATCCAGTTGATTGTGTTATTATTCTTTATCAAATCATCCTTAACTGCTGTCATCTTGATAAACCATGACTCTCTAGCATAGTAGATAAGCGGTGTATCACATCTCCAGCAGAATGGA
Source organism: Lachnospira sp. (assembly GCA_017397445.1). Lineage (GTDB taxonomy): Bacteria > Bacillota > Clostridia > Lachnospirales > Lachnospiraceae > Lachnospira. Next base: position 9,149 of record JAFQIQ010000331.1, on the reverse strand, counting down.
TAATCATGCTCAAACTTAGGTGCATCAAAAAGCTTGCCCTCTGCATCAAGATCCTTTAAAATAGCAGGGTCTGCATCCTTAACAAATGTTCCGGCATATGCAGTCTCTTCTGTCATCTCACCCTTACCATCAACAAACTGAACAAATGGAAGGTCATAATTACGTCCAACCTTAGCATCATCCTCACCAAATGCAGGTGCAATATGAACGATACCTGTACCGTCTGACATAGTTACGTAGCCATCACAAGTTACAAAGTGACCCTTCTTATTCTGCTTCTTAGCGACCTCTCCGGCACATGCAAAAAGTGGCTCGTACTCCTTATACTCAAGATCCTTACCTGTAAACTTCTCTAAGATTTCATAATCAACTCCGGCACCAGAACCTACCTCTGCACCTTCCTCTATAGCACCTGCTACAGTCTGACCGGCCTTAACTGCCAATCCGCCAAGCACCTTATCAAGAAGTGCCTCAGCCATATAATAAACTTTTGCATCAGCAGCCTTAACCTTGCAGTAAGTCTCCTCAGGGTTAACGCAAAGTGCCACGTTAGATGGAAGTGTCCATGGTGTTGTTGTCCATGCAAGGAAATAAGCGTCCTCACCTACTACCTTGAAACGAACTACCGCTGAACGCTCCTTAACATTCTTATAGCCCTGTGCTACCTCATGTGAAGAAAGAGGTGTACCACAACGTGGGCAGTAAGGAACAATCTTAAAGCCCTTGTAAAGAAGCCCCTTATCCCAGATTTGCTTCAAAGCCCACCACTCAGACTCAATAAAGTTATTCTCATAAGTAACATATGGATTATCCATATCAGCCCAGAATCCAACAGTAGATGAGAAATCCTCCCACATACCCTTGTACTTCCAAACGCTCTCCTTGCAATGCTTCATAAACGGCTCAAGACCGTATTCTTCAATCTGCTCCTTACCATCAAGGCCCAGCATTTTCTCAACCTCAAGCTCAACAGGAAGACCGTGTGTATCCCATCCGGCCTTACGAGGAACCATGTAACCCTTCATAGTACGGTATCTTGGAATCATATCCTTGATAACTCGTGTCAACACGTGACCAATATGTGGCTTTCCGTTAGCAGTAGGAGGACCATCATAAAATGTGTATGTCTCTCCTTCCTTACGGTTCTCAATACTCTTCTCAAAGATTCTGTTCTCTTTCCAGAACTTCTCAACTTCTTTTTCTCTCTCAACAAATGTGAGATCTTTGGATACTTTTTCGTAAACCATGTGATTACTTCCTTTCTGAAATATGACCGCATCCTCGCGGAATTAAAAAAGCCCCTGCCGTAAAACGGCAGGGGCACAATAAACATACTTTAAATCAATTACCCATTGCTCAATTACGACATACCAGCATATGCGCCTCCTATAACGTGGAGATTATCGTCCTTACTTACTCTGCGCAACTGACCTTCGCCAGCATGCGATTTCTGCAAGGATGCTTAGAAGTGATATTCAGCTATGCTCTACTCACACCGGCTTCCACCATCCCGGCTCGCTATGGTTTTTAAACATAACCTACTGTCTTCGTCATCGCAGTTGATTGTATTGTATATAATTAATTTAAAAATGTCAAGAGATATCATTATACTGTTTTACACCGTAAAGCATGCGACTCATTTATATACCGCTTAATCTTTGTATCATCTGGATAATTCCTTCTTCAGAATCGCTTTTATATCTGTACTTTACATTATTGATTTCACATGCCTCTCCCAGTAAAAATATACCGGTTGTCTTGTCTTCTGTCTTTATAACGACATTATATGCCCAGCCATAACTTGTAGACGCGAGATAATTAGGGTAATAAGTTACGTCATTCATATCTTTCATAAACTCTTCATAATGTTCCTTATCAAGGTAAATGATATCACCAGTTGTTCCGCTTGTTATTGTAATACTCTTAATCTCTGACACATCACTACCATAAAAGAAAGAGCCTTTCTTCGGAATAAACAAAACTATTCCCACTATTACAAGCACTACACAAACAATTGTTATTATCAGTTTCTTATACGGTTTTATTGACTTCATAACCACCTCATTAATCATCTGACGCACCCAGCACCACATTCATACCGGCCAGTTTCTTCATAAGCTTAACAGCATCCGCTAAATCCACTTCCCCGTCTGAATTCACATCTGAGTTATAGCCGTTCATAGCATCCTTTGCTTCCTGGTCTCCTGCCAGTACTTTCTTAAGCATAACTGCATCAGCCAGGTCCACCTTACCGTCATCATTAACATCACCATAGCACAATCCCATTTCACATACGCATTGCTCAATACCATTTTCATCAGTTGTGAATGTGTGATTATCAATTCGCACCAGCTTCATAGATTCCTTACATCCTGCCGTAATGGCGTTATAAACTACCGTCTCATCTATGTGGCCACTTTCACTCATCTTACACCAGTCATTATACAAAGCATAATCCAAAGCCAAATTGGTTGGTGTGTATAACACATGCAGATTACTGCCACTATCAAGGTCTATACACATATACAAGTCTTCCTCATTGGTTATTAATGACAAATTAAAACTGCTTAGATCAAGCACTTTAAGATTACGGCAAAATGAAAACATCGCATCCACACAAGTAAGACTGGAAGTATCAAAACTGCTTAAATCCAATGTCTTTAGGTTACTTTTAATATTGGCAAACATAGAGCTCATATTAGTAACCTGTGATGTATCAAAGTTGCTGACATCCAAGCTGGAAACTCCATCTACCCCTGAAAACATCCCACTCATATTAGTTACCTTAGATGTGTCAAATCCGCTAACATCCAATTCTTCAAGCTTACTACAACCGGAAAACATAGAACTCATATCAGTAACTTGCGAAGTATTAAACCCACTTAAATCTAGCTTCTTACATTTTACTGATTCGAACATTCCTGCCATATTCGTTACTTTATCTGTATTAAATCCACTCACATCAATAGTTTCTATCTTAGAACTGTAAGCAAACATCTTTGACATATTAGTGACTTGTCTTGTATCAAATCCGCTTACATCAACAGCATCAAGTGTCCTACAATTACCAAACATGCATGACATATCTGTTACCTTTGAAGTATCAAATCCGCTTACATCCAAATCAACGAGATCCTGGCAATAATAAAACATAGCCGACATATCCGTTATATTACCCGTTATAAGTGCATTAATATTCTGAATATTATACAATCTATAATTATATGCAAACATTTTATTAGCATTAGTTATGTTGCCTGATGTCCTAAGAAAATTCAATCCAAGTCTGATATCCAAAAAATCATCATAGTCCTCACACATATACTCGCAACTTGCAGGTGCAGTTATATCAAGGTGTAAATATAAAATATTCTTATCTTGTACAGCCACAAAATTGCTATCTCCCCGCAACGACTTTATACTAAAGCGTTCTCTGCTAATTCTGCCATCACCATAATTAGTCGCTCCTGTAGTGTCATCCTCCAACCACAAAAGGCCATTCTCATATAATCGCCATGACACACCGCTATAGCATCCGCTGCCAACAAGTGCATTGGACGCAATGTCATAATTCTGCTTCATGCCACACACACTACATGAAACCGTTCCATCCCCATGAGTGACATATGTATGATTAGAATCTCTTACTAAAGTATATGAATAACTCTCTCCCGGAATATAATCTCTATATGCATATGGTCTGCCTTCATCATCAAGTACATACCACATTTCCCCAAGATTATGTGCACTATTAACAAGGCGTGGCGTCTTTAATATATGTAATTGCTCACAATTGTCAATAAAGTTGCTTTTGCTGACACCTTTAAATACAATTCCGCTCAAATCCAATTCAACAAGAGAACTGCATCCGTAAAACATATATTCCATACTGCTCACCGAAGGCGAATTAAGCAGCTCAGACGGCACCTCTTTCAAAGAAGAACAACCGTAAAACATATATCCATAATTAGTAATTTTAGATGCAGCCTCGATAAATATATCTCCAAATCTTACCTTTTCTATGCCACTGAATCCCCTGGCAAATCCAAAACATGTAGTCAAAGATGCATTACAATATACATACTTAATATCAACCCCGGCTACAGTCTTGCAATCCGTAGAAATCTCCGACAATTTAAACGTGTAATTTATATTACTGTTACCGGATTCATATGCGGGGTCATCCTGTAACCACAAAAGTCCATTATTGTATAATGTATATATAACACCGCAACTTGTCCCTGTTTCAATCACAGTATTAATCGAACAATCAAAGTCAGCATCATACTCATAATCTGCGGCCTTCACACTCTCCACACGGCTAATAAAACTCATCCCACCCTGTAATACCAGTGAAACCGCCATAACCCAGGCCATAACTGCCGCTCCTGCCCTCAATAAGTACCTCTTATTAGTATTCATTACTTTCTCCCTCATTTAACGTTATTCCGTCACTAATTCAAACCCGCCATCCTTAGCAAGTTTCCATGCATAACTGTCTTTCTTTGCATATACCTTAACCTTGTCCTTATCCAGTCCTTCTATGCTAAATGCGGTAACATTCTCCGGAACTTCCACCTTAACAAGGCCCGGACACTCCATAAGCATACCTGTTCCAAAATACTCCAGGCTCTTTGGCAACGATATCTCTGCAAGAACTGTACAATGGTAAAACGCATTATCTCCTATATAAGTTACGCCGCTTGGTATTGATATGTTAACCATCTTTTCACATTTGGCAAATGCATTATCCCCTATATGCGTTACTGTATCAGGAATCTGCACCTCCACAAGACTTGTACACATCTCAAATGTTCGCGACTCTATTCTTGTAATAGTATCTGATATTACAACCGATTCCAAAAGAAAATCATTGCTAAAAAGGCTTGGACTAAGTGCCGTAGCTTCTTTTGGCGTCACGATCTTAGTAAGACCTGCTTTATAGCCTGTCATAACTCCATTAACAACAATATAATCCCCGACCTTACAATTAGCCGCCTCCCAAGGTGTTCCGCCAAATGCATTGGCACCGATATCTTTAACAGATTCAGGCAACACAACACTGCTTAACTCTCCACAGTTAGCAAATGCTCCCGCTCCTATCTTAGTAACATTTTGCGGTATGGCGACACTCTTTAACGCACACATACCAAATGTATTCTTCTCAATAGCAGTCACCTTGTCCGGAATATTAACTTCCTTTAAAGATGTACAAAGTGCAAATGCACTGTGCTGAATCTCGCTTACACTATCAGGTATCTTTACATTCTCCAACGACGAGCATCCTTCAAACGCTCCTGCTCTTATGCACTTCAAGCCCTCCGGCAACTGAATGCTTTTAAGATTCTCACAATTAAGAAACGTATTCTCACTTATATGTGTCATTCCCTGTGGAAGCGTAACCTTTTCCACCGCAGTTTCTTCAAATGCTTTGGCAAACACACATTTAACATGGTCAGGAACTACTACTTCCTTAACATCAGGTGAGGCCATTACTAACAAATTCTCCACAATAAGCAAATCTTCAGTAAGCTTTAAATCTTCCCACCACTTAGTCTCGCCAAATGCGTCAATTCCCACATACTCAATATTTCCGGAAAAATCTATATCATCAAGTACAATACAACCATAAAATGCACTTTCTGCTATGTACGTCACACTGTCTGCCATCTTCACACTGACAAGATTCTCGTGACCATAGAACGCCTCTTTCGCTATATCAGTGATACCATCTTCTATAACCACACTCTCTACATCATCCAAGGTCCACAAATCACTGCTTTCCTGGTTATGATACCACTCCTGCATGCTGCCTTCGCCACTGATAACTAACTTTCCCTCTGTAAGCTTCCAGCTTATATCTTTCTTTTTATTCTTTTCCTCATCAGTACCACATGCTACTAACACACACATTAATGCACATAGCATTCCTACTACAATCCGCTTAATCTTCATTGCCGCTCCTTTTATAATTACAAGATTTTATAACTATCTATATAATATCATAATGGATAAGTCTCTTCAAGAGATGTGTGGTACCCCAAGCTTTACATCCATACCGGCAAGCTTCTGCATAAGCTTAACTGCATCCTCGACAGATATACTTTCGCTTACATTAACATCTGCTGCCCCAAGATTAATCGGCAACTGATTTTCACCTGAAAGATACTTCTTTAACATAACCGCATCAGCTATATTTACTACGCCGTCATCGTTACAGTCACCGAACTTTACATTCACTTCACATAATGCGCAAGTACCAACTTCATCAGTCACACTGCCGTATTCGTGATTATGCTCTCTAATAATAGTGATAGACTTATCTGTAGTAATCGGCATATATTCCAACTTAACTGATCTGTCAACAGTTTTATCAGCGTTAAGTTTATACCATATACTGTCGGGTAATGGTACATCAGTCGCCTTGTGTGTCTTTGGAAGTTTTATTGTATGAAGTTCTTCACACACACTAAATAACTTTTCCATATTGAGTGCCTTAGACGTATCAAACCCACTTATATCAATGCTTGTCAATGCATAACACCATTTAAACATCGCCTCCATGCTGACTACATTAGAAGTATCAAAGTTACTTACATCAAGACTTGTAAGCGTCTTGCACTCTTCAAACATATACATCATACTGCTTACATTGGATGTATTAAATCCACTGACATCAAGATATGTTAAACTATGACACCCCTTAAACATGTAATTCATACTCTTTACCTTTGATGTATTAAATCCGCTGACATCAAGACTTTCAAGCTTGTTGCAGCAATAGAACATCTCTTGCATATTCAATACATTGGAAGTATCAAAATTACTCACATCTAAATAGCTAATATTGATACAATCCCTAAACATCCAGCCCATATTAGTTACTTCCATGGTGTCAAAGCCACTTACATCCAAACTCTGAAGATTAGTACATCCCATAAACATCCCCGTCATATTCGTTACATTAGAGGTATCAAAATTACTCACATCCAAACTTTGTAAACTGCTGCAATCGCTAAACATACCACCCATTTCTGTCACATTTGAGGTATCAAAGCCACTTACATCTATACTTGTCAGACTTTCACACTTATAAAACATACCTCCCATATCTGTTGCATTTTCGGATGTTTCTACAAATGTATCACCAAAAACAAGCTTCTCTACACAGGTACATCCGTCAAATACTGAAGCACAGCTCTTTGGCGCAGTTATATTCCATAATATGTACTTAATATCTTCCTTCTTTAACCCAATTCTTGTATCCTCAAGCAATATATCCATTGTAAATGCATCACCACTATAACGTGTCTCCCCACTAGTATCATCCTTCACCCACAACAGCCCATTATCATATGTAGTCCACAACGCGCCGGTATACTTTCCTGAACCGGTAACTGTCAGCTTACTTGTGTCAAATGGGTCTGCTTCCGCAGCCTCTACATTTACAAGGTTAAACTTAAACACGCCTTCAAACCCTACAAGGGGCATAATAGTTGCAAGAACCACAACTGCCATAAATGCAGCCACAATTTTTCTGATTGCTTTTTCCATTGATTTTCCTCCCTCATCTCATAATTAATCATCTCAGACTCTTCCGAACCCAATAACAAATAATTTACAACATATACAATATTATCACTTTAGTTAGGTAATGTAAAGAAAGTCGTTGAATTAGTAAAAGGTTCGATTGAATTACCTCAATCGAACCTTTTTCACAATTATTAATCCACTACTCCAAGCTCTACATCCATACCGGCAAGCTTCTTCATAAGCTTAACTGCATCCTCAACACTAACTTTATCATCAGCATTTACATTAGCTGCGCCAAGATTAATCTTAGTGTCAGCATCTCCTGCAAGATGTTTCTTTAAGATAACTGCATCGTTAACACTTAACTTACCATCGTCATTGCCATCACCGTAAACAACAGTTACTCCACACATTGAGCAGGTTCCTTTGCCGTTGGTTACATTACTGCAACTGTGGTTAAACTCTCTTACCAAAGTAAGTGGCCCTGTTGTTGTCAATGACAATGTTTCGTACTGCTGGCTTCTATCAACAGTCTTGTTATCATTTAACTTGTACCATACGCCATTCAAGAACTCACCATTGATAGCAAAATTCGCAGGCAACTTTATAAAATGTAATGCATCATCGTTTCTAAAATTAGTAGAAACAATTCTTGTTTTTGAAAAATCTAAATTTGTTAAATCGACTACTTTTAGTAACGGGCAATCTACAAATACATTGATAAATAACTCTAGTTTTGGTGTTCTAAAACTACTCATATCTATTGTTTGCAACGTGCTACAGCCTGCTACGAAATTGGAAATGTCTTCAACATTAGAAGTATCAAAATTTCTTAAATCAAGAGAGGTTATTTTTTTACATCCGGAAAACATACCGCTCATATCGTTCACCTTAGATGTATCAAAGCTTGTTAAATCCAGAGAAGTTAATTCCTTGCAGGATGAAAACATAGAACTCATATCAGTTACACATGATGTATTAAACTTGCTTACATTAAGACTTGTTAAACCACTACATCCTAAAAACATGTTTCTCATATCTATAACCTGTGATGTATTGAAATTACTTACATCTAACGAAATCAAATTTTCACATTCAAAAAACATAGAACTCATATTAGTTGCTTTTATTGTATCAAATTTGCTTGTATCGAGTACACTTAACTTCTTACAACAAAAAAACATAGATGACATATCGGTTACGTTTGCTGTGTTGAATTTACTTACATCCAGTGAAGTCAAATTTCCACATTGTGAAAACATACCCGACATATTGGTTACTTTAGATGTATTAAATCCTGACACATCCAATCTGTCCACCTTCTTGCAACTGTAAAACATTCTTGTCATATTAGTTACATTAGATGTATCAAACCCGGACACATCCAGTACACTTAGTGCTCTACAGCCACTAAACATTTCTTGCATAGAAGTTGCTTTCTGCGTATTAAATCCGCTCACATCTGCCGCTGCAAGATTTATACAATCTTTAAACATACATGTAAACTTTACAACATTAGCTGTATCTATGCCTTTTATACTTAAAGATGTCAATGCATCCATCTCGCTAAACATATTCGACATATTTGTTACTTTAGATGTGTTCCACTTGCTTAT
>JAFQIQ010000330.1 GCA_017397445.1 Lachnospira sp. | reverse complement strand
GGAAAGTTCGGAATGTAGTATATGTGCAAGTCATCGCTGTCCGTAAGGGCATATACTTTGTCGCCATATGCTCTGGCTGCAATATAGATACAATTACTATCTAATATACGTTTCGTTATGGAATCATGAGGCAACGCCATATATATGGCACCGGATGAGGTTAAACCAATACAATAATCAGGATATTCATTAAGGGGCGATGACCCCGCATCAAAGAAAATGATGTCAGACCATTGTTTGACTGCAGGAAAATCTGTCTCATTAGCATAATTATCGTATGTTATAGTTCCATCATTGGTGAGGTAGAATTCAATTCCGTGCTTGTTATAAAAAGCTAAAGTATTTGGGACCGGTGCTGTATTGAGTTTCCAGCCAGGTGTGTGTACATAAATATTTCCTAAGTTGGAATAGGCGTATATGTTGGTTATGTAAACGATTTTTTCTGTAGAAGACAAGATAGAAATGTCTATTGGTTGTATGAGGATATCAATTTCTGGCGTGCTGAGATTATCATACAATTTAACAATGTTGCCTTCTTTTGTGAGAATATAGCTGTTGAAGCGGGAAGCGTTAGTATTGGCAAGTGGAGGAATGTTAACAACCTCAAATTTAACGGTTTTGTTGTAGTCAATCAGTTGCTTATATCCCGAGTTGTAGCAGAATTCATTCATTTTGGTTGTGACATAAAAATTTCCATTACTGTCTATATATCCTTCAGATAATTGTTGACACAATTTTTCATTGGAAATGAAAGAATCTTTACGGACTATAAAGTTGTTTTTATTATTAACTGTTTTTGTGTTCATACTGTTATTTGCTACGAAGTAACCAGAGTCATAGTCAGTGATTAATACTCCTTGATTAATTATAATATACAGTTTTGACTGTAATTGAGTACTATCTTTATAGTTAGGGATTTTTTGCAAATGTTTTATCGCATTGTAGTATTTTCTATCGTTAATCTGCCCCACGGCATAATTGTATATTTCCGCATTTGTGTTAAAAACGGGTTCGGTTTGTGGTGCAGAAGTGGAAAGATTGATATTTAAGTGGGAGAAAGAAGCTTCATACCACAGTCGAAGGGCTACATCACTTTCGGATTCAGTACTGGGTTCTTCCGATACAGAAGTTTCTGAGGTGGAAGTGGTTTCGGATTCAGATTCGCCAGGGGTGATGTTATTATTGCTCTTTGGGCGTACCACTATGCACACCAAAACAACAATACAAGTGATGAATATAAGTGATATATTGATTAGTGTATTGCGCTTTGAGTGCATAGTGAGTCCTCCTTATCACGAATGTTTATTCAGTTTCAGTTTATACTTATCTTTGTAAGCTGTCAAGTGAGTTGGAAAACGTGTGATTGCATAAAGTAAAATTTCTCAAGCAAAATGTAAAATATATATTGCATTTTGCAAAATGATGTGTTAGTATGATGATGTCGACAAAATATTTTGATTTTTTGGAGGTTTATTATGTTTGGTAAGAAAGCAGAAAGAATACATGATGAGAGAATTGAAAAAGAGAGTAACAAGCCGGCGGCCATGATGTTTTATGTGACAACGGTGTTACTGGTGATTTGCTTGGGAGTTAAGGTTGTGTGGCAGGTGCCGGTTCAAGTTTATGCACTTGAGATTGCCTGCCTTGTAATTAGTTTGACATATGCTATTGCTAATAAAGCACGAAATGGTATATTATGGATTAAGGAAAAAGATGAGGTGCTTGTAACGATTAATAACAAGATTCTCGCAAAGGCATATATGATTGACTTTTGGATGCTTGTAGCCGGCGAGCTTGTATTTATTGTTGTGCTTAAAGATTATTTCTGGTGGGTTGGCATGTACCTTTTTACATTGCTTGTGCCGGCACTTGTGATTTCTATTCTTTCACTTAAGAAAGGATGGCTCGGTTGGGGTAGCAAGAAGCAGGAAAAGACCGGTATTAAGGAGTTTAGAAAGCGTGTAGTTATTGGTTCGTTGTTCTTTGGATTATTTGTGGGATTTCCATATTTGTATTCCAATGGAACATTTCATCCGGAAGGAATTCTTTGGGTACTCGGCTTGGGTGCAGGCTGGGGAGTTATGTTCTATTTCCTGATGCTTGGATTCATCAAGGTATCAGAGAAGAAGGCAGATGAGATAGCAAAAGAAGCTGAGGTGGATGATAGTGAAGAATAAGAGAATGAAGATTGCAAGAATAGAATGTGATCTGTCACAGGAACAGCTTGCTGAAAAGATAGGTGTGACGAGGCAGACAATCGGTCTTATTGAGTCCGGCAAGTATAACCCAAGTATTAACCTTTGCATCGATATATGCAAAGCATTGAACAGGACGCTGGATGAATTGTTTTGGCCGGAAGAGTAGTATGGGAGAGGAGAAAATGTAATGGGAAAAGATTTGTTCAAAAAGCCACGGATGGTGGCGGAGGCTATGAAAGCGCAGAAGGGATTAAGTTGGATACTGGAGATATTAGTTTTTGTTGCGGTGTTTTTCGTGGCAAGTGCAGCACAGTCTATGCTTATGACACCTGTACAGCTAATTCTTATGGCGACTAATGCAGATTTCATGAATGCGACTACACCGGAACAGAAGCAGGCGATACTGTTAGAAATAAACAACGGTGATGCCAACAGAATTAATATGCTTATATGCGAAATCGGTATGATTGCTGTTGCATGCCTTTTTTGCAAATTGTTCCAGAAGAGAAGTATGTCTACATTGGGATTTGTGAAAAAGGGGATATTTAAGGAATATTTAATTGGATTAGTTGTAGGCTTTGCCATGTTTTCAATGGCAGTGCTTATCGGCGTAGGAGCGGGGGCTATCGAACTTAATGGTATATCACCAGCATTTTCATTAGGACTATTCGTGCTTTACACAATAGGTTTTATGATTCAGGGTATGGCTGAAGAAGTTTTGTGTAGAGGATACTTTATGGTTTCTTATGCCAGAAGATATCCGGTATATGCTGCAATTCTTGTGAATTCGCTGGTGTTTGCGGCACTTCATCTTGGAAATCCGGGAATTACAGTATTGTCATTTGTTAATCTTGTGTTATTCGGCATATTTGCGTCAGTTTATTTTGTACGCAGAGGTAATTTGTGGGGGATAGGAGCACTGCATTCTATTTGGAATCTGGTACAAGGCAATTTCTACGGAATTAAGGTTAGTGGTTTGGAATTGACTAATTCATTCCTTGATACTACTATGGTGGAAGGAAATGAGTTATTTAACGGTGGAGATTTTGGACTTGAGGGAAGTCTTAGTGTAACTATCGTTCTCGTGGTTGGAACAATTATTATGTACTTTATGAAGGATAAAGATAAGTTTGAGTTTGACCCTGCATTGTATCAGCCACCGGTGAAAGTGACACCACAACCTATGCCACCAATTATTAATGGTCAGCCGATGAACGGACCAGTACCACCAATGTACAACCAGATACCTCCGATGTATGGTCAGCCCATGAACGGATCGGTGCCACCAATGTACAATCAGATGCCACCAATTATTAATGGTCAGCCGATGAACGGACCGGTGCCACCGATGTACAACCAGATGCCGCCAATGAATAATCAAGTGCCGAAGGTTCAAGTAGGGGATATGGGGGACAATGATAAAGTAAAATAAAAGGTTGATTAGTATTATAATATATGTTAAGATAAATATACAAAAGGAGCAACCGCCCACAAGGTGGGTTGACCCAATTATTAAGTAGAAGAACCACCCATTAACTCGGTCAAAGTCAAGAGGGTGGTTTTTCTATGCACTGGACTACTTACAGAACGTAAAAACGAAAGTAAGTAATGCGATTATAAAGAGACCAAATGTCAATATGTCAGTAAAGTCATAATTGTTACGATTCTTCATAAGCATCACCTCCACGGTTTAGTAATCAATACAATAGATTGATTCTGTATCAATGAAGGTCAACACACCCTGCAACACGATTGCTCAACTGATATTATAATATATATGCTAAATAAAATCAATGGCTTATAAATAAAAAATATTCTTGGGATATGCATGCTATCCCCACACTTTAGCTGCTTTTCTAAACTTGCTTGGAGTAAGTCCGGTAGCTTTTTTAAACTGAGTTGAGAGATAGTCTCCGTTGCAGAAGCCTGTTTCTAAGGCTATGTCCATTATGCTTTTGTCAGTTTGGGCGAGGAGTACCTTTGCGTGGCGTATACGGACATTGCTCAGGTATTCAGAGTATGGAATTCCAAGTTGCTCTGCGAACAAGCGTGAAAAGTAAGCAGTGGACAGATGAACTGTACCTGCTACGTGTTCTAATGATATTTTGTCATCGTAGTGTGTTTCAATATATGAAACAGCGTCAACTATGGGTTGCGTGAGAGGTGTCGGATGATATATAACCCGTTCCTCAGGTAAACGGTTTTCAAGTATAGTTGTAAATAAGCGAAATAGCATTCCCTGCAGAATTAAGTTTTTGTAGGGGGTGCTTTTGTTATATTCTATCTCCATATCAGCAAACATTTGCTGTATCTTTGGCTGTGTCTCTTTAGTAAAACTGCATATTCGCTGTTCGTAAAGGTCATTAAATACATTTTGGCCTACAACATCAATAAATGGTTGAATGAATTCAGGAGAAAACTTAATGAAATAGTTTTCATAGGGTGCATCAGAGCCGGGAATGGTTCTGTGATACATATAAGTTGGTGTCATAGTTACATTGCCTGCGTGGTATATGTAGGTTTCGGTAGGGGTTATGGTTATTCGGTCACCACTTATTGCATAACCTATCTCGTAGTGGTCTGTTGCCATTTCCATAGAGCCCATACGCATATCTGCATTGAAAAATCGATGTTTAACCCATATATGTTCACCGATGTTTAAAGGTGTTGCCATATGTGTGTTCTCCTTTCAGTTAATAAACATTTCTTTTTATTCTATAATGTCATAAAAACTAAGAAATATCAATATAAATCCCACGATATTTAATGAAAAACTTAACAAAAGGGCATAAAATGTAATCATAAAAAGAAAGGAGTGCGTGATATGGGAACTTTAAAAGAAAACGAAAAACAGGCTAATAAAATAGTTGCTAAGGTTATGAGGGTAACATTTATTATATTTACGCTTATATATATTCTTAATGTGGTGGGAATATTTGTGGTGGATGATGTGATTATGACTATCGCTTATATTGGCGGAGGGGTATTATTGTTACTGCCTACCATACTTGTAAATGTATTGAAGAAGGATGGGGAGTATATTAAGTACGTTAATGTAGTGTGTGCCGCTGTATTTGTAACGTTGCTTAGTATCACTCTCACATATCATGTTGTAGCGATATATGTTTATCCAATTGCTATCGCAAGCCTTTACTTTTCTAAAAAGCTTAATATAGTGGCAACAGCCCTTACGGTTGCAGGAGTGTCAGTAGGACAGGTGCTTGCATTTTACATGGATACGTTGCAGGATGATAACTTTACGGAGTTTGATGATGTGATTATATTCGGAGTAATTCCAAGAGCATTGGTTGTAATAGCTGTTGCTGCAATATTTACGATGTTATGCTCCAGAACTGCGGCCATGCTTTCTAATCTAATGGGTGCAGAGGAACAGAAAGCTATGCTTGATCAGATGACACGCATGAAGGATAATGCTACCGATACCTCAAAGGTATTGATTAACATGGTAACGCAATTGTCAGGAATTGCACAGAATTCACTTTCTTCTAACCAGAGAATAGCAGAGGAGTCAGAGCATCTTTTGGAAGGTACCACGCAAAATGCAGCAGCAGTTGAAAATGCTGATATTAGTATTCAGGATATTACCGAGCAATTAGCCGGGCTTAGTGATATGAATCATCGAACCGCGGTGCTCACGGACCACATTGGAGATAACACAAGGGAAAATCAGGTGCGAATGAGTGATGCCATTGCAAGTATGGAGCAGATACACAGAAGCACTAATGATTGTAAAGATATTATTACCAGATTGGGTGAGGAGTCGAAAGAGATTATTGGAATAGTGGAGACTATTACTAACATATCAAGACAGACTAATATTCTTGCTCTCAATGCAAGTATTGAGGCTTCCAGAGCGGGAGAGTACGGAAAAGGTTTTGCGGTTGTGGCAGAAGAGATTAAGAAGCTTGCAGGTCAGACAAATAGTGCCGTTGAGGATATAGGTAAAATTGTTTATCAGGTCGTAGGGAATACAGAAAATGCAGTTGAAGCGATGGAGCAGAATGCACATTTTGCACAAAATGGTATGGACAGCATACATAAAGCTAATGAGTCGGCGGTGCTGGTTGCGACATCTAATGAGGAGTTGGCTGGCCAGATTCACGACATAGACAATGCTGCTAAGATAATCAGGGAAAAGAGTGGAGAAATCGCTGATGGAATGAGGCAGATTAGTGATAACACAAAGCAGAACTGTAGCGCAGTTGAGAGAGTGAGTGATGCTACCAGAGAAAACAGCGAGGGTGCAGAAAGTCTCGCAGGTATGGTGGAACAGATTAAGATGCTTTCAGATAAGTTAAACAAGGTGGTAACTGTGGATGGAATTTAGATATCTTGAAGAAGAGTGTGTGGAAGAGAGAAAGCCAATAATTGGTAAGCGCGGCAAAAGGATTATTTTGCTAGCTGTTCTGGTGCTTCTTGTGGTAGGTGTAATCAAGCTGACCTTTATGTTTGGTCCGCAGGTAGTTGCAGCATCAAGCGTAAAGACGCTGGAGGAAGACTTCTATAGTATGGAGTACAAGGGAGATTATGGTTTTGATGAATTTCTGAAGCGGGGCGGAGTTAAAAATGATGATGAATTAATCGCGTATATCGTTGAGAGGCTATATCACAATATGTATGAGGTGGAAGTTAATGGAGGGAGATATGGTTGCAGCACCCTGAGAGCTACTATGTCAGACGGAACAGTTTTGTTTGGAAGAAATTTTGATTATTATAGCAAAAAATCAATGGTGGTAACTACGGCACCAAAGAATGGATATAACTCTATATCTACATGCAATCTGGAATTCCTTGGAATGAGAGGTGATTGGGAGCCGGACAGTTTCCTTAACAAAATGATGGCGGTTGCTACAGTGTATGCACCGGTTGACGGTATGAATGAAAAGGGGGTATGTGTTGCTGTCCTTTCTGTTTCGGACGGTACTTCTACAGACCAGAATACGGACAAGCCTGATATAACTACAACTTCTGCTGTAAGGCTTATACTTGATAAGGCAGCAAGTGTTGATGAGGCAATAGAACTTCTGAAGCAGTATGATATGCATTCATCCATTGGGAGTCAGTTCAAGTTTGCAATAACTGATTCTACAGGTAAGTCGGTATCGGTCGAATACATTAAAAATGTGATGAATGTGGTGGATGTTGATGCGTGTTCTAACTTTTACCAGACTCCGGGAGAGCATTATGGAATCGGCCTTGATGGTCCGTGTCCGCGATATGCCAAGTTAATCGAAGGATATGAAAAGTTTGAGGGCAAGATGACTGAGGATGAGATGATGAATACAATGGCTAGTGCAAGCCAGAAGTATTTTTATCACAATAATACTCAGTGGACCGCGGTGTTTAATACAAAGGAACTCACGGCAACATATTGTTATTTCGAGGATTTTGAGGAGAAGTATTATTTTGATTTAAAAGATTAGGGGTGGAAATATGGGAGCAAAGAAAATAATAATGCTGATTGCTGTAATAACAGTGTTTGCGATAAGTGCAGGTTGTGATAGGAAAGATGCTGATAACGATTACATGACTGTTTCTGATGATAGAGCCTATAAAGAGCTTGTATGGAATTATACAATTGAGAGTGATATTGCATATGGAACACAAAATCAGAAACTGGATGTCTATAAAACCGGTAAAGATGGAGCTAATCCGGCTGTTATTCTTCTGCATGGAGGAGGTCTGACAAGCGGTGATAAAGCGAGTGCCGGTTTGTTAAAAAGTCTGGCTGTAGATTATGCTAAGATGGGATATGTGGTGGTAGTTCCAAACTATAGACTTAGTAATACTGTTGATACTACTGCGTTAAATAATGCCATGGATGATGCAAAGGAAGCATATGAATGGGTTCTTTCTAACGGTGCTGTTTATGGAATTGATACAAAGTATGTGGCTATTGGTGGATATTCGTCAGGTGCGGATATTGCCATTAACATGTGTTATACAACATACTTTACAGAATTTAGCAGTGAAAATGTATTTTGCGTAATCGATATATGTGGCGGAAGTTTGTACTATGGTATGAATGATACTGTGAAATCCGGGTGCGTTATATTGCATGGTACTCAGGATACGACGGTTCCGTACAGTAAGAGTAAAACATTTTCTGAACATCTGAATACAAAGAATATTGATGTGCTGTTGCATCCTATGGAGGGGCTTAATCATATTCTGACAAGCAGGTATGATGAGGTGCGTAACACTATAGCTGAGTATATGTATAAGAGACTTACAGGCAGGGAAGTCGATATTAATCTTAAAGCAGAGATTTCACCGGAGTATCAGAAAGTCCTTGATAGAATAAACAATGGAGTGGCTTATGATGTGGAACGGTTGGATATTGTTGTGGATGGAGCTTTGGATGATTGGAAAGATACAAAGGTTATTAATTTGGATAAAATAAAGGATGCAGGTACATCATTGCCACATAAAAATGATTTTTCGGGTCAGGTATCACTTGCGTGGAATCAACTTGAACCGACGAAGCTTTACATAGCAGCCAGAATAAAAGATGATAACATAAAGGATACAGTAGCAGCTGATGGTAAGTGGTATCAGGATGATTGTCTTGAAATTGTATTTGATTCCTCTAAAGACGGCAAGGAACAACAACTTACTAAATGGGTTATAGGTGCAGGCGGTAAAGATTTATCAGTGCTTGCTAATAGTGATAATACGAAGGTTGCTATGATTAAAGATGGCGATGAATACGTATATGAGTTAAGTATTGATATAAGCAAGGTACCATTAGGAACATACCAGAGTGATGTGAGTCTGGATTTTTCGCCGGAACAGAGTGTAGGATTCAGCATCAGTTATAATGATGGAGAAGATGGAAACCGACAGCATCAGATTGGATGGACAGCAGGTAAATCCAGCGACAGAACGACGCTGGGGACGTTGAACTTTAAGTAGTGATGTGAGGTTCATTAGAACACGCACACGATGACTAATAAAAACAGGTTGCCTACACACAATTTGCAGGTGTACAATATATGTATACTATAAGGACGGTGTAATATTATGGCGACGAATACACATATTAAAGATTTTACTAAAGGAAATATAACGAGGCAGCTCTTTGTTTTTGCGCTGCCTCTGTTTTTGTCTAATCTTTTGCAGATTGTTTACAATATGGTGGACATGGTTATTGTGGGAAATGTTATGGGTAAAGAAGGTTTGTCGGCGGTTTCTGTTGGTGGCGACGTATCGGCTTTCATGACATTTTTAGCAATAGGATTTTCGAGTGCAGGACAGGTTATTATTGCACAGTACATAGGTGCAAAGCAGAAGGACAAGATAGGTAGGTTTGTGAGTACTATGTTTGGATTTCTGATGTTGTGTGCAGTGATTATAAGTGTTGTATGCATCATACTTAGAGAGTCGATACTTAAGGCAATGAATGCACCTGATGAGGCGTTTAGCGAGGCGGTCAATTATTCAACTGTGTGTATGGCGGGGCTTGTGTTTATTTATGGCTATAACATAATTAGTGCGGTGCTTAGAGGAATGGGAGATTCGAAGCATCCGTTTATATTCGTAAGTATAGCGGCGGTGCTTAATCTGGTGCTTGATATTGTGTTTGTAGTGTATATGAATATGGGAGCCGGTGGAGCGGCACTTGCTACCGTTATAAGTCAGGGTGTAAGTTTTGTAAGCTGTGGGTGGTTCTTGCTAAAGAATAAAGAACAGTTTGCACTTTTTGTGCGTCCGGGAGATTTCTTCCATTGGGATAAAAGTATGCTTGGAGATTTGGTGAAACTGGGAACGCCTATGGCTATTAAGTCAGCGTCCATCCAGTTCTCAAAACTGTTCGTTAACTCATGGATTAACTCATATGGTGTGGCAGTATCAGCATTTGCGGGAATAGCCAATAAGTTTAGCAGTATAAGCAATCTTGTTTCTCAGGCTATGAATACTGCAGGTTCAAGTATGGTGGGGCAGAATATTGCGGCTGGGGAGTTTAAGCGTGTTACAAAGATTATTCAGCAGCTACTAGTGATTACGATGGTGGTTGCGTTGATTATATCAGGGGCAATCTGTCTGTTTCCTACACAGATATTCAGTATATTTACACAGGAGCAGGAAGTGCTTGTGATTGCATATGACTATATATTTATTGCTGTGCTTATATTCGTGGGTGCGGCACTTCGTTCTGCTATGAATGCTTTGATAAACGGAAGTGGTAATTATAAGATTAACTTTGTGACTGCCATACTTGATGGTGTTGTATTAAGAATAGGACTTTCGGTGCTTTTCGGATTAGTGCTTGATATGAAGCATATTGGCTTCTGGTTGGGGGATGCTATAGCAGGATTTACGCCATTTGTGATAGGTGTGGTGTTTTATTTTACAGGTATATGGAAGAAGGGGGCTGCTAGATGAGTAGACAAGAGTATCTTAAAAATGTTGAGAAAAGATTGTATGCTGTGTGTGGAAATGATGGACTCATTACCCATAACAGGAAACTGATTCCAGGTGGAAAGCCTGCTCTTGGAGGTAAGGTTCCAGATATAAGGAAGCTGGCTAAGGAAGTTGCAAAGGAATGCAGTATGCCGGATGCCGTTGTGGATTATAAGCTTTTTATGGAATATTTTCCGGAGGATTATCTTGAAGAGGAGTTGCTTAAAGCCTTTGTTATAGGATATGTAAAGGATGATGTAAATGCGGTCCTTGAGTGTGCGGCAGGGTTTGTACCGAAGATTCATGACTGGTGTGTGTGCGACGGGTTCTGTCAGACATTTACTATTGCAAGAAAGCATAGAAAAGAAGTGTTTGAGTGGGTATGTCAGTATATAGATAGTGACAAGGAGTTCGAGCAGCGTGTGGTGGCGGTGCTTTTGATGAGTCATTTTCTTGTTGATGATTACTACGAGCGAGTGCTAAAGATTATGAAGTGCTTGAAACACGACGGCTATTATACTAAAATGGGAGTAGCGTGGTGCGTGGCGACTGCCTATGCGAAGTATCGTGAGGCAACTTTGGAATTCCTTAGCGATAATGAGCTGGATGATTGGACATTTAACAAGGCTATTCAGAAGATGATTGAGTCCTACAGGGTGCCGGAGGAAGATAAGGGGATGTTGAGGAGGATGAAGAGGTAATGATTATATTAATAGCAGGAGCATCGCACACAGGCAAGACGGCACTGGCACAGAAGATGCTTGAAAAATATAAATATCCGTACTTGTCTATCGACCATCTGAAAATGGGACTTATTCGCAGTGGTAACACGACACTTACGCCTATGAGTGATGATGAGGATTTGACATCGTATCTGTGGCCTATCGTCAGGGAGATGATAAAAACAGCTATTGAGAATAGGCAGAATCTTATTGTTGAAGGTTGTTATATTCCCTTTGATTGGAAGAAGGATTTTGATACAGAGTATTTGTCGCAGATAAGGTATGTGTGTCTTGTTATGAGTGAGGGATATATCAGGTCACATTTTGATGATATTAAGGCATATGCCAATATTGTGGAAATGCGGCTGGATGATGAAGGTTGCACTATGGAAAATGTGATTAAAGACAATGCTAAAGTAATGGCGATGTGCGAGCAGTACAAATTGGATTATGTGCTGATTGATGAGAGTTACGAGGTTGAATTATGGAATTGAACATTAATACTCCTGCATACTATAAGGAACATTATGGGATTGATGATGAAGTATATAATTATTGCCGAGAAGTTCGTAGGTTCTTTTTCGACAAAGAGTACAGTGATACTTTACACGTTATCGGAATTGTTCCGGTCGCTGCACCACAGGAATTATATGATAGCGGAGCATGGAAAGAGTCCGTGCAATTGGTTGGCAATAAAAGTTGTGCGATTATCTCTATAAGGATGGATTTTGAAGAATATTATAATGCAGACAGTGCCGGGAAGATATTGTTAATAAAAGAAACGGTTTTAAAAGCTGTGAAGAAAATAAAGTCAAAAGGTAAATTTGATTTTGACGCATTTGAACGGGATTTTAATCTGATGGAAATAGAAAGTGATATTAAAGTTAAGGGAGGTAAAAATAGTATGAATAAAGGGGCTGCTGAAAAGTTTTGGAACTGGTTTGAAGAAAAGGAAGATTGGATAATTGATTGCATTTCTGTTAGCAATTCGGATTTTATATGGGCAATTGATGAGAGATTAAAACCAGTGTTTCCGTATTTTAAAGGGGAGTTTGAATTTCAGTTGGGGTATAATGATGGAGTAGGAGAATTCTTTTTCTTTCATTTCGGAGAAAAGGAACTTGTTCGGGATTCTCAAATACTTGCCCAAATGATGCCGTTAAAAATAGCAATGCGGTGGAGATTTATTCTTGAAGAATAAAGGGTTACATTATATAAGGAGATTGTTATGTGTAGAAGAATAAAGGGATTTGAACCTATAGTTTTTGAAGACTCAGAGGTGCTATTGTTAGGGACGCTTCCGGGGGCGTTATCTTTAAAAAAAGAATATTATTATGCTGATGAAGGAAATTATTTTTGGGAATTTTTTAGTGAGTATGCAGGGCAGGATAAACCACAAAGTAAGGAGGCGGTTATAAAGATATTGAAGGGTTTGAAAGTTGCCCTATGGGATATATATGAGTCTGCGGTAAGGGAAGATGAAGCGCATAAGGAGACTAGTAAGGATTCTGATATTGTTGATGTAGAATGGAATGATATTTTGAGCTTTTTGCAGGCTTATCCAAATATAAAACGAGTAGGTTTGTTGGGTAAAAAAGCATATAAAGAGTTTATAAGAAAATATCCGAATATAAAAGCTGAATGCTTGCCTTCAACTAGTGGGTCAAATGGAGGTCAGTGGGGTGGAAAACCAATAGATAGAGGTCGTATTGGTTGGATAAAGTTTACGGAATTTATCGAACAAAAAAACGATATGGAGTTATCACAATTTTTTAAGAGTATGGTAGAACAGGACAGAAGTGCAGTTGTTATCTGTGATTTAAATCATACGATTATTTACATGAACCCTGCGGCTTGTGACCGATATGAAAAAAGGGGCGGAAAGGGTCTTGTAGGAAGTAATTTGCTTAATTGTCACAACAATCGCTCTAACGAAATGATTGAAAAAACGGTGGCGTGGTTTAAAGAAAGCAAATCCAATAACCGTATATATACATTTTATAGTGAAAAGGAAAATATGGATGTGTATATGATTGCTTTGCGTGATGAAGATGGGGAGCTTATTGGGTATTATGAGAAGCATGAGTATCGCAATCGGGAGACGGAAGAGATGTATAAGTTCTAGAATTGGGGTTGTTGAAAAGAAGATTTGGTTAATAGAGGTATGTGATGATTGAATTTAGAAGATTTACAGAGTTTCCAAGGGGAACATTATATGATATTTTGCAAGATGCATATTCATATGATTCCAGAAATAGAGAACTATGGGATGAGAATTGGCGTGAATCAGATGATTTTTTCTATGATAATCCCAATATAGCTGACAATTATGGATTGGTAACATGTATAGATAATATGCCGATTGGATTTGTTACGTGGGATCCTCGTCATAGACCGGAATATGTGGAGATTGGTCATAATGGCATTAGAGAGAAATATAAAGGAAAAGGTTACGGTCGCGAGCAGTTAGAGGAGGCAATTCGTAGAATTAAAGGGTATGAAGGTCTTCAAAGGATAATAGTGTGTACGAATAGCAACTTAATTGCACCTAAGAATTATGAAAGTGTCGGATTCAAATTGTATGATAGAAAGAAAAACGATACAGAAAGTGCATACACAGGAGATTATCTGTATTATCAGATAGTGCTTTAGGAGGAGCAGCGATAATGTACGAAGTTGATTTTGATAATGCCTGCTTGACGGGGGAGTTTGATAAGTATAAATCATATTATGAAGAGATTTTTCTGAAAGGCGACATAAAGGAGCAGGAAGAGAAGGAAATATCATATGG
>JAFQIQ010000329.1 GCA_017397445.1 Lachnospira sp. | reverse complement strand
GCACTCAATAAGCCAATCGTATGGGTTGGAGCACAGACACACGGAAACGAGATTTCCAGTGGAGAAGCAGCACTTGTGCTTATTGACGAGTTAACGGATGAGTGGGGAGATACGGTACTTGACGATGTATCAATCGTAGTATTACCTCGAATGAATCCAAAGGGTGCAATGTTTAACAGAAGAACACCTAACGGTGAAAATGACATTAACCGTGACCGTATAAAGGTTGAGCTTCAGGAAACAAGAGCAATAAATGATGCATATTGGTTATTTACACCGCATGTAGCATTTGACCTTCACGAATATGGTGCAACACCTGCACTTTACGGCGGAAAATACACATATGCGGCATATGACTTGTTGCTTTCTGAAAATTCAAACAGAAACGCATCGGATGCTTTAAGAGTTGGCGCACATTCACTTTTTGTAGAGCCTGTACATGCAGCACTTAAAAATGCGGGCATAAGAAGCTGGGATTATTATGATGGTTCATTGTCAACAAAGGTAACAGAGCATCAGACAGGTGCTACAATGAACTCAAATGCAAACGGATTGTATCCGACATATTCGTTCCTTGCAGAAACACTTATTCCGGGCGGCGGATATAATTCTACAACACATCTTCAAAGACGAGTAAAGTCACACTTTACAACAGTAAAAACAGTTATTGATATAACTGCTAAAAATTCAGCACAGATATTAAGTGATGTTGAAGCTCAAAGAGAAGCACTTATTTCTAATGCGGCTGTATACGGTGACGAGGACGATATAATCGTATTAGAGCAGGATTATGTAACAGAGGATGCAGAATTTGACTATATTGATATGGAAAGCAATGAGTTAAAGACTGCAAATATTAAGTATAATTCATATACAAACGGAACAGTTTCAAAATCAGTGCAAAGACCTATCGGATATATTCTTCCAAAGACTGCAGAAACTGAAACTGCAATTGAAAGACTTACTGCTTTAGGTGCAACAATTGAGGAATGGGAAGAGGGCAAGGTTGTTTCATCAGGAGTACAGAGATATGATGTTACATCAAACTCTGTTGCATCCTCACTCACACAGGGCGTATATTTAAATACCGTAGAGGTTGATATAGTTGATTGTGAGGAAATGACATTTGCAGACGGTGCATATTATATTCCTATGAATCAGGCAAGAACAAATTATATCGGTCTTGCGCTTGAGCCTGATAATGATGCAAGCTATGTTACATACAGACTTATAGACGCAGAAAATATCGCAGTAGGTGAATCTTTACCATACTACCGTTATGTACAGGAAGAGGTTGTACCGACACCAACACCGACTCCGGTACCGGCAACATCATTCTATGCAAACACAGGTGAATATACATTAGATGACACAGCATCATACAACACAGAGGATGGTTCAGAGGATGCTGTAAAGGTAGAGGGCGATGCAGTAGTTAACATTACAGGCGGAACATATAATGGTGGACAGACACCGGCAGACGGTTTAGGTAATACAGCAGTATTCGCACTTGGTAACGCAACAGTTAACATTTCAGGCGGAGAGTTCTATGTAAACGGTCTTGCAGAAGGTGGCACAGGTCACATTGACTTAATCTACGCAAAGGAAAATGCAACAATCAATATTTCAGGTGGTACATTCTACGGTGCAGGTGAAAATGCAGATGATGTATGGCTTGTAAATATAAAGGATGCAGATAGTGATACAGCAAAGATAGTAATCACAGGCGGAACATTTGTAGGCTGGGATCCTGCAACAGAAAAAACAGGCGAAACATTCCTTCCTGAAGGATATGTATCAATTCCTGACCTTAACGGAAACTATGTTGTAGGTAAAGCACCGACAGCAACAGTTAACAATATGGGCCAGATGACAATTCCGGCAGGTGAATATAATATTTACGGAAATGGTACAAACACAGTAGAAATGCCGTTAAGCTTTGTAATGCAGTTCCTTGCAGACCAGACAGAAGAAGATATGGCAACATCACCATATGCTGATTGGTATGCAGATTTCGTAATCAAGGTAGAAGGAATAGAGAATGATAGCTTCATAGCAGACGGATGTTATCTTGCAGGTTACTATGGTGACTTTGGTTGGGTAAAGGTACCGATTGACGGAATGAAGATAGAGGAAGGTGTAAACTATCCTGTAATGCTTGGAGTAGGCATGGGACAGAAGTATGACTACATCTGTTCAGATGTAAAGGACTTCAGATGTGCAATGTATCTTACACCTGAGATTTTAGAGGCAAATCCGAACTTAAAGCTTTCACTCCAGTTATGCGTAGTAGATAATGCAAATGGAGAAGATGCTGCGACAGAAGCACTCTTAAACGGAACAGGCCACGAGGTTGGAAAGACAGAGTATGTAGCGGAGGACTTCGTAATACCGACACCTACACCTACACCGGAGCCGACTCCGGAACCAACACCTGAGGCAACACCGGCACCGACAGGCTTACCGGAGCTTGTACAGGACGGAAACAGTCTTACATTGGACTACAATGCAGCAACAGATGTATCAATGGTTATCTATGTAAATGCAGGAGAGGACGATACAGACCTTAACACCTATGTTGGAATGGTTAAGAAGGCAGTAAATGCACGTGATGCATACGGCAACAAGTTAAACCACAACAGAGGCTATAACGTATGGCTCAATCCTACAAACGGTTCACAGTATGAGCTTGAAAGAGCAGGATATCATACATTCCGTATTACATACACAAATGCAGAGGGTGAAACAAAGAACTTATTCACAAAGATTTATGCAAGTGAAGTAAAGGCACCAACACTTACACAGGACGAAAACAATCCAAATCGTGTAAAGTTGAATGTAAACGGTGCAACAGAAGTCAAGTGTGTTTATTACAATAACACAGGCGATGAAAAGGTAGATTTCACAACATGGGATGCATTTGTAGCAAGAGGAAAGGCAGAAGTAGACCCTGATTACGGAACATGGAGTAACCCGCTTTGCGGATACTATATGTTACCGGAGGTTAATGATGGTGCCGAGACAACAATTGAAAGACCGGGATATCATACAGTAACAATCAGATATACAGATGCACATGGTGCGGCACATGACGTACAGCAGATAGTTAAGACAGAGAAATATGCAATTCCGCAGGTATCACAGGCAACAGACGCAAGTGCAACACTTACTCTTGAGTATAATGGAGTACCGGCAGTAGATTCAGTCTTAATGGTAAATGTAGCAGATGACAACACATTCCACTATACATCATGGGATGGATATATAGCAGCAGGTCAGGCAGCAGTGGGAGCAGATGGAAACCACTTAAATCCGGCAGCAGGCTATGACTATTTCAGAAATGTAGCAGATGGAATAACACACGTAGCAGAGAATGTAGGATATTATGTATTAAGAATCAGGTACCAGAATGTAGACGGAGATTGGAAGTATGCAAACCAGAACATTTATGTATCAGAGAAGGCAATCCCACATCTTGAAGTAAGTGGAAACACAGTTACATTAAAGACAAGTGAAGACAATACAATCATATACACAGTATATGCACATCTTGGAGATAATGCAGAGGGTTACAAGTTCACAACATGGAATGACTTTGTAGCAAAGGGTAAGGCAGCAGCAGATGCAGACGGAAACCTTTTAAATCCTGTATCATCAGGCTATAGAGCAATGAGAGGAACAACAGATGGCTCAACAGCAGTAATGCCATACGATGGAACATATGCAGCAGTAATCAAGTACACAGATGCAAACGGTGTAACAAGACTTGCTTCAGCAGTGTATACAGTTGAATAATAAAATGCCAAAAAAGGGGCACTTCGGTGCCCCTTAACGGGCAATGTAGGGTGGTTCAATAATTTAATTATTGATAAAGACTATATGCTAATCCATAAAGTGTCATAAATAAAACTCTCTCTTTCTCTTGCATATAGTCTTGAATGAATAATTAAGTAAAGAATTCTGTAAAATTTGCAGAATTCTTTATTTTTTTGCTGTTTTAACGGCCCGCTCTGATGCAAGGGAGTGAATATGTGGAATATAGCGGATTTTATATTGATTTTTTAAACAAAAAGCACGGACGGATACTGGGAATATTTACCGAAAAAATTTTTTTCTGGTAAAAAACAATAGTAAATGTTGACAAAAAGATTACTTGTGTGTTACAATTATAATGTAAAATAGTAATATAATGGGTTTGGTGTAGAATCATATATTACGAAATATCAGACATATCATTATGCCTGTGCTGTATGAGATAATGTATTTTTAAACGAATTATACAGCAAAAATATCCTAACAGTAAAGGAAGTGACAGGAGAAAGGGAGAGAATAAACATTTTGTAGGTTTATGGGTAAAAGTTCAAAAAAAGAAAGGAAAGAAAAATGAAATTTAAAAGAATTTTAAGTGCAATTACGGCTTTAGCTATGTCAGTATCAGCTTTTGCCGGACTTGCAACGACAGCAAGTGCTGCTGAAGCTACAAGAGTGAACTTTATAGGTTCAGAAGCTGCTGCTGAAACATTTGATAGCTATGATGGTGCTAACTGGACATCAACAGCAGCAAGTTTTTCAACAGCCGCATCGGGAAATGCACATTTTGGTATTGTTACAGTGGAAGAGATTGAAAAACCGGAAATTGGCGAATCAATAACTGTAACAACAACTGACGAAACAACAGGTGAAACAACAACGGTTGATAACTATCCTACTTATGTTTCAGGAAGTGTTCTTGATACACAGGTAAGAGGAAAGACTGAAGCGACAACAACTTATTCATTCCCGAGTGTTGTTGCAAACGGTAAGTTGTATTTTGAAACAGATCTTTATTCTCATTCAAATCCATCAACAACACCTAATGGTGCCAAGGTGAATTTCCTTGATTCAGAAGGTAATGTAGTTGCGTATGCAGAAATAGATACTTCTGCATATTTGAGAATTTATGATGCAAGCGCAAAACAGCTTGACAGAACAGATCTGTTCAACTTAAGAGGCGGAAATTACGCAGGCTTACACTTTGGTGTTGAAATTGACCTTGATGCAGACACAATTTTGTTCTCGGCTGATTATATAGACACAAGCAAAGTAAGAACAACTACTGTAAACAAAGGCATCGCACGCGACTTGGCAGTTGATAACATTGCAGCGATGACCATTACATATAAAGGTCACGGAAGCTCAAATAACTTTGGTTGGGCAATAGATAATACGAAGCTTTATGCAGATGTATATCCTGAATCAGCAGTTGTTACAGTAAACTATGTAGATTCGCAGGGTACAGTTTTAAATACGATTACAGATGAAGGCGGCAACTATGTAGGTGATAAATATACATATTACTATCCTGCATATTATGAAAAGGATGGAGTATACTATAAGGCTAATACAACTGACTCTTATGTATACGGTGCTGATGAAGAAACTGGCCAAACCATTATTTCCGGTATGGGCGAGTTGCATCTTGAGATTATTATCGACCGCCTAAAGAGGGAACACAATGTAGAGGCCAATACTGGCGCGCCACAAGTAGCGTATCGTGAAACTATTCGTGGCACCGCTGAAGCTCAAGGTAAGCACATTAAACAATCTGGTGGTCGTGGTCAGTATGGTGATGTATGGATTAAATTTGAGCCTAATGAAGCAGGAAAAGGCTTTGAGTTTATTGATCAAATTAAGGGTGGCGTAGTGCCGCAGGAATACCGCAAGCCAGTTCAGAAAGGTGTAGAAGATACTCTTGCTGGTGGCGTAATTGCCGGATACCCAGTAGTAGACGTCAAAGCTACGCTTTATGACGGTAGCTACCACGACGTAGACTCTTCCGAGCTTGCCTTCACCTTGGCTGGCGCCCTAGCCACTAGAGAAGGTATCAAAAAAGCTAACCCAGTGCTACTTGAGCCTATCATGAAGATGGAAATTACTACCCCAGAAGAATTCATGGGAGACGTAATCGGCGACATTAATGCAAGGCGTGGTCGCGTAGACGAAATGGAAGACCTAAATGGTGGCGCTAAGCTAATTAAGGCTTTCTGCCCACTAGCCAATCTATTTGGTTATACTGGCGATCTTCGGGGAATGACTCAAGGTCGTGCGGCCTCTTCGATGGAACTATTCTCCTACGAGGAAGTACCACCAAATGTAGCTCAAGAAATTATCGAAAAAAGAAATTCTAAGTAATTTCTAACCAAAAGAAAAGGCACCTATTGACAAGGTGCCTTTTTTGGTGGGGAGGCAGCCTATCTACGGTTTCGATAGGCGCAGTATTCGTAGATAAAAATGCTAATTGTGATTACGGTAATGATAGCCAGCAGTATTGCTGGTATCGCCATGGATATTTTACCTATCATCGCTTCGGCATACGCCAAGCATAAGAACCACACCAGCATCAGTTCTACAGAAAACAGTATTAATGGTAACATTTTGCACCCCCTCCTCTAAAGTACATTTCCCCCAGTACAATATATCTTAGTACTTTTTATTAAAATGTCAATCAAAATTTTAGAGATTTCTTTCTGGAAAGACGGCGCGCAACTAAGTATCCGCCAAAACTAATCGATGAAATGATTAGGATGGTAGTCGTAACACTAGTTACACTAAGACCCGTCTCGTCTTTCGTAAATAAGCCAGTATCCGGAGCAGGGAGCTCAACATCCATAGCTTCATCTACATTTTCTAGGTCTTCGTGTTTAAGGAGTAACTCATTGTCACGATACAGACTTTCAAAGATAACTATTTTTTTGCCGCCAAGGCCAGTTGTATTGAATGCGTAGAACATATCTAGTTCCCCACAAGATTCTTCTGGAGTAAAAGTAACTTCTTGTTCAACGGATTTATTATCGTATAATATGCTGTTACCAGTTACTTTATCCATTACGATACCCTTAACTGTGTATTCTAGACCGGGTTTCAGACAGTATTTAACAGTATCTTTAATTTCTACATCTTGGTCTGGTGGTAAGATTTTTTCTCCATTTTCTTTATTGGTGGCTAAAGTGTGTAGATATACCATTTCAATCGTTTGGAACTCGTCGTTAATGTCTTCGTGTGAGGCTACTACCTCGTTTTCATAATACATGGTTTCAAATACTACTAAATCATGGCCGCCTAGTCCAGTACCATCAAATTCAAATACTAAATCAGCAGATCCGCAGGCTTGTTCTGGTGTGATCTCAAGAGACTGTTCTACCATACTTCCATTAATCATTAGTGGCTCATTAGTTGTCTTATCCATTAGGACGCCTTTGATGGTGAATTTGT
>JAFQIQ010000328.1 GCA_017397445.1 Lachnospira sp. | reverse complement strand
TCCTCTGTTGGTGCTTCTGTTGTCGGCTCCTCTGTTGGTGCTTCAACCACCGGAATATCTTCGTACTCTGCCTTAATTTCTACTGCCCCCTGCGGTACTACAAGAGTTGTTGTTGCCTCTCTTGAGTCTCCCAATTGTGCCAAACCATACACAACTGACCAACACTTAAACTTCTTGCCTTCCGGTGCCACATCCGCAACAACGGTAATAATCTGACCTACCGGGTACGTTCCATCTCCCGTACCGTCAACGACACTTACATCACATACCTGCACACCGGTCTAAATCTCAACCTGCGCTATTTCTCCGGCAAATGATGTATCCGTAGCCTTAACTCTCACTTCATAAAATCCAGGCGAAAGATTAGTCACTTCCTCATCGGTACAATCAATCCATGTCACTGTTGATACCTTTCTATACTCCATCTGCGTAGTAGTCTTCTCAATCTTACCATCGTTAGCACCATACACTGTCTCATCTGCACCAACTACATCCGGTGCTGCAGGTCTTACAGGTATGTAAAGTTTCTGAGGTTCACTGTCATCGTATATGCCTTCACCTTTACGAACTATCGAAAGTGTTGTTCCAAACCATTCTTCGAGTATTGGAACCTGTCCACTTGTGACTGTAACCGGTGTTCCATTAATAGTATAGCTTCCATCAGTTACAAAATTCTGAAGCATCTCTTGTTTATAGTTAATGCCAACCTGCGGCATCGGCATCCTTTCGCCTTCCGTTGGGTCAAAGTCATATCGTATCTCTAGCGTTCCCTCGCCCCACTTCTTAACACTGGTTGCAGGATTGCCATTAACTGTAGCCTGAAGCTCTTCTGTTACATAATAATAAGCTTCATTAAAAATTGTACGTATAACAACCTGATACTTCGTATTATATTGAGCTTCTGTGCGTTCACCTAATATCTCCTGGTTAGTTTCAAGGTTAATCCAATATATCCATGGACTTGTATCATTAATACCATCTCCACCCTGAAGAACACAATATCCGGTTGTATCCAGCCATTGTCCTGCCGTCGGAGATGCAATATCCCACGCTTCCACAAGCTTAATTTCCTTTTTGCTAACTACATATTCCATATCTGCCGTTGCTGTTTTATCGTCGTTGTATACAGCTGTTATTGTGGCCTTATAACTTCCCACCGATGGATGGTCAACTGGTTTTATACTCCACAATTCCACACTCTGGCCAGGAGTAAGTGTTACAGTAGTTTCATCACCCACAAGCTGCAATATGCTTGAATCATCTATTGTGACACTATTTATCACAACATCTTCATCTCCAACATTAGTCATAATTACAGGCTTAGCTTCCTGATTCTCAACATATCCAAACACCTCATCGAATACAGGTGCCGTAATCTCTAATTTTGCCCCAAGTTTCTCTGTTGCAGCAAATGTATACCCCACCGTCAATGTACCGTCAGCATTAAGTACTACACTGGTAGCAGGGTTACCATTGACAGTTGCTGTGACAGATGTGGCAAATTCTTTTCCTTCCTTAGCCGTAAGCGTAGCATAAGCCGTATATACTTTTCCATACTCTGCACTGCCTGAAACCTCTGTATCTTCCTTCTTCCACATAAGAGTTGTTGATACAATATTCTCTGTTGTGCAAGTCGCACTCATATCAAGTTCTACTCCGCCTATAGGCTGTGTAACATTTTCCACTGCTACAGAACTGATATCATCACCCTCAATTGTAAGTTCAAAATCAACTGCATTAGATGCATAATCAGTAACATTAGCGGTTTCTGATGAATTGACTTTTTCCACAAATACCTTCAATGTATACTGTCCGGCTGGTACTCCCGCCGGAATTAATATATCTATATCTCCTGATGTGGCACTGCTTGCTATCTTTCCATATGCCACAGCCGTTCCTGCCTTATCTACAAGCATGGCTGAAGTCTGTGTATAACGCTCACTGGATGACATTCTTGGCACACGTGTTACAGACACCGTAACATTGGAACCCGCTTTAACAGCCTTTGACGTATCAGTCTTCATAGTGGCATTAAAGCCATTGCTGTCGTGGAGCGTAATATTCCATGTATCATTATCGGAAGCATCCGTAGTCAATGCAAAACTATCCGACTTAGCCATATTGCTCTTAGTAGTATACAGAATTGATGAAAGATTAAGATTAAGCATCGGCGCAACACCCATATCTATAGTTGACGAAGTATAAACCGCCGGGCCGCCGTCTTTGTCAGTAAATGCGACCATATTCACTCCATCTTTCCACGACCTTTGCATCCAATATTCAGCCTGTCCTGATTCCCTATGTATCTTCATTCGCCCGGCTGAATTATTCATAATATGCAAATAACCATACGAACTCCTCATTACCTCAACAGTCTCAAGCAAAAATATTTTCTCTCCGGTAAGTGCCACATAACTTTCCCAATATTCATTCAAGTAATCATCTGATGTCATCTGAGCTTTGTAGCTGCCTGCTATAGCCTTTTGTTCCATTGTCGAAAATGCATTGGTTAAAAATCCATTCTTAGTGCAATCATACGTACTGCTTTTCTCACTGTTTAAAAAAGTCTTAAGATAACACTGAGACCACACCCATGGTTCACCGTCATTAGCATCTGCATTAGGGTCTTTTTCTTTTTCCATAGGTGATTTAAACAATATGGCATCACTATCCAAAAGCATAGTAAAACTCTCTGTATCACCTTCTGCATTAAATTCCTGTGTACTTGCATCAAGTACTCTAAACTTAATCGGAGCATCATTATACTGTCCGTAATACACAAAACTTCCCTTCCACGGATCATCCGCACTGTCCGGCTGTTCAGGGTCTATAATGCCTAATGTCCCCCAGTTAACATTCTTAACCTGCGCTACCTCTTCTGTAGCCTCCACCTCCTGTGGAGCCTTTGGGATCACACCAATCGAACATACCGCAATAACAGCTGCCATAGCACCTGCTACATATCTAACCCAAGGTTTTAATCTATACTTCCTGTCTCGCCCTATATAATCTTTTAACATACTTAATGACCTCCTTTTCATAAGTACCTGTTCACGCTTTTATTTGTTAAATATTATACACTCTTTTCCAAAAAACGGCAAGGGATATTATCCTTCCACGCACCAAAAGAGGCATGCACACCATTCTGGTGCACATGCCCGCATTCATTACTTTACGCAACCTATCAATTCCTTGATATCTGCAATATTATTCTTTGTCATATACTGTTCGATTCCATCTATAACCTTAACCGTAGTCATTGGGTCATGGAAGTTTGCAGTACCTACCGCAACCGCTGTTGCTCCTGCCATAATAAACTCCAGCGCATCTTCAGCACTAGCAATTCCACCCATACCGATAATAGGCAACTTAATAGCATTAGCAACCTGATATACCATACGAACTGCAACAGGCTTAATTGCAGGACCTGATAAACCGCCAGTCCTGTTAGCCACAGCAAATGTTCTTCTATTAATATCAATCTTCATACCTGTGAGAGTATTAATCATCGATACCGCATCCGCACCACCGGCCTCTACCGCACGTGCCATTTCAGTAATATCAGTAACATTAGGGCTAAGCTTCATAATAACCGGCTGCTTTGCGACTGCCTTGACTGCCTCCGTAATCTCCTGCGCCATCTTTGGATTCTGACCAAACGCAATTCCGCCCTCTTTTACATTAGGACATGAGATATTAATCTCAAGGAGGTCAACCGGCGCATCGCCAAGTTTCTCCACCGCATCAACATAGTCTTCCTTAGTTTTTCCGCACACATTTACAATAATCTTAGTATCATACTGCTTTAAGAAAGGAATATCTCTTGAAAGAAATGTATCTAATCCCGGATTCTGAAGACCAATTGCATTAATCATTCCGCCGTAAGTCTCAGCAATTCTTGGTGTAGCATTGCCCGGCCAAGGCACATTGGCAACACCCTTAGTTGTAACAGCACCGAGTCTGTTCAAATCTACATAATCTCCATACTCCATACCTGAACCAAATGTTCCGGAAGCCACCGTAACAGGATTCTTAAGTTCAACCCCTGCTATATTAACTGACATATTAACCATTACAGTTCAACCTCCTTCGCATTAAATACAGGACCTTCCTTACATATACGTGTATTATTAACCTGTGAATGATGATCCTTTTCTTTAGTCTTACATACACAGGCAAGACAGGCTCCTATACCACAGGCCATCTTTTCTTCCAAAGATATGTAACACTCTATTCCGTTTTCCTCTGCATATGCCTTAATAGCACGAAGCATAGGTGTCGGACCGCAGGCATATATAACATTACCCTTAATTCCAAGTGCCTTAACTGCATCAAGAACATTTCCTTTAGTTCCACAGCTTCCATCCTCTGTTGCTATAGACACATTTCCGTATGATTCAAATTCCTTATTTAAGAAAAGCTCATCTCTGTAACCAAGAACTATATCCTTCTCGCAGTTAAGCTGCTTTGCAAGTTCAAGCATCGGTGGCACACCAATTCCACCACCAAAAAGAATAGCTTTCTTTGAAGCATATGGTGCATTCACATCATAACCATTACCAAGCGGTCCCTGCACATCAAGCTCCTGCCCTGCAACCATCTTAGAAAATTCCTCTGTTCCTGTTCCTTTACCTGTAACTCTGTATACGATTCTTAACTCATCCCCTTCAATTCTACAGATACTGATAGGTCTTGGAAGAAGCTTTGAACCATCATTAGAATATACAGACACAAACTGCCCCGGCTTTGCAACCTTTGCCATATTCTCAGTCTTAAACCACATTTCATATATGCCTGTAGCAAGGCATGAAGTTTTAGTGATAACCACTCTTTCTCTATAAGACATAAATTCCTCCTGTAAAAGCACTTGAAAGCCAACATCCGTCAAAGAGACATATTGTATAGCAAATTCCATTCTACGAATATAAGATTTTCTAAGTGCTTTGTCTATGTTTCATTAACTTACGTGACCAGCTTATACGAGACATCCTTGTCTCGGATAAGCTTTTTGCCGACATCCTTGCCGGCAAATCGCTATTCATCTATCAAAGCACTAAGAAAATCTAATATCCTTCGCAGGCACAAACCTGACAATATTGTGTCACAAAGCATACATCCCATATGTGCTTTAACAAAACTCCATTTCATTTTCAAGTGCTTTTACACTCGCATACGACTAATTCATTACTTCCCCAACGCTCCGTTGATATCTGCTATCATGTCCAGAGCTGCCTGACGTGATGCATCACCAAAATTCTCAGCACCAAACTTAGCATATGCTTCGTTGTTGTATGCCGCTATAATTCCTCTTGAACTGTTAACAATAGCTCCAAGTCCGTCCTCGTTGAAGAAATGTACAAGATCAGCACCCTTTCCGCCCTGTGCACCATAACCCGGTACAAGAATAAATGACTTAGGCATAACCTTTCTTAAAAGCTTGCCCTGCTCAGGATATGTTGCACCTACAACTGCACCTACGTAGCTGTAATCATCGCCCATACAACTTAAAGCCCACTCATTAACCTTCTCGCCCACATGCTCATAAAGTGCCTTACCGTCAATAAGTCTGTCCTGGAACTCCCCGCTTGAAGGATTAGAAGTTTTAACCAAGATAAAGATACCCTTCTTCTCTTCCTTACATACATTAATAAATGGAGTGATACCATCAGAACCAAGGTATGGATTAACAGTTGCAAAATCCTCGTCAAATGCCGCAAACTTGTTGCTTCCTACCTGTACCTTACCAAGATGTCCTACCGCATACGCTTCTGATGTTGAGCCAATATCGCCTCTCTTAACATCTCCGATAACTACCATGTCCTTCTCGTGACAGTAGTCAATAGTCTTCTTGTATGCAACCATACCAGGAATTCCAAACTGCTCATACATGGCAACCTGTGGCTTAACTGCAGGTACGATATCATAAATATTATCAATAATTCCCTTGTTAAACTGCCAAATAGCCTCTGCCGCACCTTCAAGTGTCTCGCCATACTCCGCAAATGCCTTCTCCTGCAAATGCTTTGGCACAAACTTCATCATTGGGTCAAGGCCAACAACAACCGGTGCATTCTGCTTCTTAATCTTTTCTACTAACTTGTTAATCATCTGTTAATCCTCCAAAAAATAAATTCTATTATCCGTGGTGTCTTTGCCCCACTCACAATTATAATTTAGGCACATCCTTATCAATAATACATTCATTGCCACCCACACATGAATAAACAACCTTACCTGCTGCTATTGTGTATCTAACCTTACCCTGAACTTCTCTTCCGTTAAACGGAGTATTCTTTCCAAGTGACACAAACTCATCGCTGTTAATCACATACTTCTCTTCAGGATCAATAATAGTAATATCCGCAATCTTACCCGGTAGCAAAGTACCCTTGTCTGAACCAAGAATCTTTGCCGGCGTATAGCTCATACGCTCTGCCATCTGAAGCGGTGTAAGAACACCTTTATTTACCAGTTCAGTGATAGTAAGGCACACTGAAGTCTCAAGACCTGTTATACCAAATGGAGCCTGTGTAAACGAAAGCTCCTTTTCTGTCTTATGATGTGGTGCGTGGTCTGTAGAAATAACATCCATAATACCACTTCCAAGACCTTTTACAAGTGCATCCACATCTGCTTTGGCTCTAAGTGGCGGATTCATCTTGAAGTTCGCATCATCTCCCGGAATATCATCCTCTGTAAGTGTAAAATGATGTGGGCAAACTTCCGCAGTAACAGGAAGTCCTGCTTTTTTAGCCTCTTCTACCATACGAACACTGTCCTCTGTAGAACAATGACAAAGGTGAAGCTGAGCTCCCGTATTCTTTGCAAGCAATATATCTCTTGCAACAATAACATCCTCAACAGCATTCATAATACCATAGAAACCAAGCTCCTTTGCCTTATTACCGGCATTCATAACACCTCTTGCCACAAGGTTCTTGTCCTCACAGTGAGCAAACACAGGGATACCAACTTCTGCCGCAAGCCTCATAGCCTGTCTTGCTACTCTGGCATTCATAACAGATTTGCCATCCTCACTTACCGCAACAGCTCCTGCCGCTTTAAGATTCTCGAAATCAGTAAGAAACTCTCCATCCTGACCTGCCGTTATAGCTGCAATAGGAAGCACATTAATATCCGTAACCTCCTTCGCCTTGTCCACAACATACTTAACAACCTCAACACAATCCGTAACCGGCTTTGTGTTAGGCATAACACAAACTGTAGTAAAACCACCTCGTGCCGCAGCTCTTGCACCTGTTCTGATAGTTTCTTTATGCTCAAATCCCGGCTCTCTGAAATGCACATGCAAGTCAATAAGTCCCGGCATAACAAAGCATCCCTTGGCATCTATAACACTGTCTGCTGCCCCGTCAATAGAATCTTCAACCTTGATAATAACACCATTAGATACCAGAATATCCTTAATCGCATCTGTATTGCTCGCAGGATCAAGAACCCTGCCGCCCTTAATAATCATCTTCATATATCAATCTCCCTTCCTTAAATGCATTCTCTCGAATTCGCCCGGATTAACCGGCTTCCCAAAAAGAAATCCCTGAATATAATTAACCCCCAGGCTCTTTAACACATCATACTGTTGCTGCCATTCAACACCCTCTACTACAATCTTCGTACCAATAGTCTTTGAAAGCTCAACAATCAGCTTAATAAATGCCTGTGCATATTCATCTTCAACAATATCATCAATAAATGTTTTATCCACTTTAATAATATTAAGTGGCAACTGCTTTATATAATTCAAGGATGAATAACCTGTACCAAAATCGTCAAGGGCAATTCCGGCCCCCAACTCTTTCAAGCCTGCAACTATATTCAAAACACGCTCCATATCATTAATGGCAAAACTCTCTGTTATCTCCAACACGATATTCTTTGGATTAACACCTGTCCTCTCCATTATGGACCTTACATTCTCCACAGCATTCTTCTGAAGCAGCTGTAATACGGAAAGATTAATATGCACACAAAGATTGGGTGCCACTTCATCATTCCACTTCCTGCACTGTTTACATGCTTCCTCCAGAACAAAATCGCCGATTTCAGTTATCAGCCCCAGATACTCCGCCAACGGTATAAACTCTCCCGGCCCCATAAATCCTAAAGCCTTGCTGTTCCATCTGACCAGTGCCTCACAACTTGTACACTCTTTAGTAAATGTATCCACAACCGGCTGATAAAATACAACAAACTCATCAATTTCCGTAGCAATTGCATGCCTCATATTATTCTCAATATCATAATTCTTCTTAAAATTATGATTACTGCTACCCTTATAATAACTTACCTGATTCTTGCCGGACTGCCTTGCATCATACATAGCCAGTCCCGCCATCTTAATAATATCATGCATATCAATGCTGTTATCAGGATATACCGCCACACCTGTACTTACAGAGCAAAAATGTTGTGCTCCCATAAGGTCCCATGGTTCATTAAACAATGCCTTTATATCAGATATTATATCTTCGATATCTCCATACTTTTCACAAGGTACAAGTATTACAAACTCGTCACCGCCTATGCGATAACATCTTCCGTCCGCATTCCTTATATTTCTAAGGCCCTCCGCAATAGCCTGCAACAACACATCTCCATATTGATGCCCCAGGCCTTCATTAATATGCTTAAAGTCATCCAAATCCATAAACAAAATCGCACCCTTTTGTCCGGATTCAACAGCCTTATCGATTTCATTCTGAAGGTCTTTCTCACATCGGTTACGATTATAAAGCCCTGTAAGGAAATCGCTATTCTCCTGATATTGTGCCCTTTTCTTTTGCAATTTACTGTTCGTAATGTCAACTACTGTATATACATCCGACTGTTCACCATTAACCCATGGCACCTTTATATCTCTTACCTCGTACCACAACTCAAACTCTTCGTCGCAAAACTCATAAATCAGCTCATCCTCGCAACTATTGATTATCGCTTCTCTGACCTTGTCAAATTCCTTTATAATCTCGTTCTCATAAAGTACTCTCCTGTCTTCCCCGGACAGCACAATAACACCGGCTTCAATGCTTTCAAGTATCTGACCAATCAATTCCTGTACATTATTTTCCATCATATTATCTTCCATCAATCAATACTCACCGCCTCTTTGGCATATATCTGTATTATATAATATTTTAAGCAATTTGGAAACAGTATAATTGAAAATTTTCCGTTGTTTTATAGTCATCTGCGTGTTATTATATTGTTTGTGTACGAAATCACGTACATTTATTACATATTAGATTGGAGAATATTATGGACTTTATCAGATACAACACCACATTAAAAGCAAGTGGCAAAGAATACAAAAAAATTGTTTTCTGGAACCGTTTCTTAAGAAACCCGGCAGAACTTATACTTTCATGGCTGCCCGCTGTTATTTCCATCATATTGATATGTATGAAGATGTTTAACACATATCTTGCATTTTTCTACGCTGCAAGTTTTTGTTATCCCCTTTACATATTCTTAATACAGTTTAAAAACAGTGTTAATTATCACTTAAAGCATCGCGACCCTTCAGAAAGTGCACCTTGCACTATGACACTTACTGAAAAATCAATTATGGCAGAGATTCCTGAATACGAATTAATTCATACATATGATTGGAACGATTTTACAACAGCCTATGACAAATACGGCTACTACATGTTTTTTAAAGAAAACAAGATGATTGTTATGTTAAGAAAAGCTGACATGAGTTCCGAGCAGCTTGCCGAGGCCCCTGCCTACATCAAACGCAACCTCAACTTAAACAAATGCCGCGTCCTTTTCTAATATAAAACTTTATAGATTTAATCATTGAGTATTCTTTCAGACTCACTTTATAAGTAAACATAAAATAAGGGCATGTTATATGCTTTGCAGACTGTAGAAAAACGTCAGCACTTAGCGAGCATAGCTATTTATAGCTTGCGAGCTTAGTACTGCTACGTTTTTCTCCAAGTGAGAACGCGTCTGTAAAGCATATATACATGCCCTATTTATATTTAATTAAATCCAATCAACTTATTCATAACTTTATATCCGGTCTTAGATATCTGGCGGCCTGCTGCTGTAGGAATATTAACAGAGAATCCAAGCACACTGTTTCTAAGCATCTTATACACATCCTTATCCTTCTCTTTCACATAATTCCACAATTCCTTCTTCTTTTCAAGGTCTTCCTTAGTTCCCGAAATTATAAGGAAAATCGACGACACTTCCATCATAATTCTAAGATAGTTTCGCATATACATACGGCGCTTTTTGTTATCAATCTCATTATCCACAAAGTAGTCAACCATACGCTTTGTAACTGCTATCTGCTGATCAATT
This sequence comes from Lachnospira sp., assembly GCA_017397445.1. Lineage (GTDB taxonomy): Bacteria > Bacillota > Clostridia > Lachnospirales > Lachnospiraceae > Lachnospira. Next base: position 3,397 of record JAFQIQ010000328.1, on the reverse strand, counting down.
CTCTTAATCATAACAGACTCATTAACCGACTGATCATCCCTGCCTATGAAATATCTGTAGAAATTAGCATCAATATAATACATTTTCTCCACAAACGGCAATGGCTCGAATACGAATATATTATCCACATAAAATGTGTGCTTTGGAAGCAACACGCCACTGTCCTTAAGAACCTGTGTCTTATAGATTACTGTGTGCATAAGAATATACTGGTCAACCTTGAACTTACCAATATCATCCCAGCCAAACATCTGCTCCACCGGAAATACATTTTCATAGTGAACCACTTTCTTGCGCTTTGCACCAACCTTTTCGTATACATAGTTAGCAATAACCATATCCGGCTCCTCACCATCTATGAAACCTTTAAGAGTATTGATAATTCTTTTAAGACTCTTTACATCAACCCAGTCATCACTGTCAACAACCTTAAAGAACTTACCTGTAGCGTTAGCAAGACCTGTATTTACAGCCTGACCGTGTCCTCCATTTTCCTGATGAACTGCCTTAATAATTGTCGGATATTTCTTTGCATAACTATCCGCAATCTCTGCTGTATTATCCTTAGTTGAACCATCATTTACAATGATAATTTCAACATCCTCACCACCTGTAAGGATTGACTTGATACATTTTTCCATATATGCAGCTGAATTGTAGCATGGTATAGCAAATGATATTAACTTCATAATCTCCTCCTCAATTACATCCTGTCAGGACACTCAATTCCCAACAAATCAATACATTGCTCAAGAATTGCCTTTGTAAGACTTATAAGAGCAATATACCCCTTCTTCTTATCCTCGTCTGTTTCTCCTAAAATCTTTGTATCGTGGTAGAATCCGTTAAATGTGTTAGACACCTCATAGATATACTGACATATCTTATGCGGAGCATTCTCCTCATATGCCACATCCATAACTTCAAGGAATCTCACTAACGCAAGAAGAAGATTCTTTTCACTTACAGACTGTTCCTTATTAACAGCAAGGCCTTCACATACACCGCCTTCACTTGCATACTTTGCAAGAATGGACTTGATACGGACGATTGTGTAAAGGATATATGGACCTGTATTACCTTCAAATGAAGTAAATCTGTCCACATCAAACACATAGTCCTTTGATGCCTGATTAGAAAGATCTCCATACTTAAGTGCCGCAAGGCCAACAATACGGGCTGTGTCTCTCGCCTCAGCCTCTTCTACAGTACGGTTCTCCATAATCTTTGTGTAACAAGCCTCCTGAATATCAGCAATCAAGTGTTCAAGTCTCATAACCCCACCTGAACGTGTCTTAAACGGCTTTCCATCCTTACCATTCATAGTACCAAAGCCTAAGAATGTCATCTCTCTTTGCTGTGGTGCAATTCCGGCTTTCTTAGCAACTCTGAACACCTGTGTGAAGTGAAGCTCCTGTCGCTTATCAACAACATATATATAAGAGTCAGGACTGTAAAGCTTCTCTCTTTCTAATATTGTTGCCAAATCCGATGTAGCATATAACGCCGCACCATCTGACTTTCTAACAATACACGGTGGAAGCTCCTTAGAATCAGTCTCTTCCTGAATATCTACAACCATAGCACCCTGGCTCTCATAAGCAAGACCTGAATCAATCATATCCTGCACCATACCCGGTATATACGGTTGAGCATCACTTTCGCCCTTCCAAAGGTCAAAAGACACATTAAGATTATCATAATTTTTCTTAAGATCTTCCTTAGAAATAGCCATTATATGATTCCATATAGCAGTACATGCCTTATCACCACTCTGAAGTTTAAGTGTTGCTGTATGAGCTCTTTCCATAAATTCAGCATCCACCTTCGACTTAGCACTTGCCGCCGGATAAATCTCCTCTAGCTCTGATATGGTAAATGGAGCCTCTGTAGGATACTCTCCTGCGAAACTTTCATCAAAGTAAGGAAGCTCCGGCTTTCTGTCTCGCAACTCCTCTATAATAAGTCCCATCTGAAGTCCCCAGTCACCAAGATGAACATCACCAATAACTTCATTGCCGGCAAACTTCTGGATTCTCTTAACGCTCTCACCAATTACCGCTGAACGAAGGTGTCCTACATGTAAAGGCTTTGCTGCATTAGCTCCACCAAAATCTACGATAACTGTCTTTTTACCGCTCTTTGGTGCATAGCCAAACTTCTCAGCTACCGCCATCTCATCTACAAAACCTGCAATAAACTCTCCGTTGAGAATTATATTAATAAATCCCGGCTTTACACTTTCAATACTCTTAAATGCAGCGTTACCACTTAATTTAGCAACCACATCATCAGCAATCATAAACGGTGCCTTGCCATATGCCTTCGCAGCTGCCATAGCTCCGTTACACTGATACTCGCAGAGGTCCGGTCTGTTAGAAACGGTTACCTTTGCATAGGAAGCATCATATCCGCACTCCACAAATGCTTCACTTATAATTTCTGTCATCTTCTCTATAATAGTTTTCATCACTTTCTCTCCTAATTATTCGTAGTCAACACATTTTAAAAATAATCCATAAGTCTCCGCCGGCAATGACATCTGCACATCCTTACCATCAAGAATATCTCTTACAGCCTCCGGCTTCTTCAAACCGTTACCTACATCAAGCAACATACCAACCATAAAACGTGCCATATTGTGAAGGAAATCATCGGCCTTAATCTCAATCTCGGCCATCTCTCCCTTAACTGTTATGTCAACTGACTTAATATCTTTCTCTGTAGACTTATTCTTCTTTGCCGTAGTAAATGCTTTGAAATCGTGTTTACCCACAAAATACTGTGCCGCCTTTCTCATTGCACTTAAATCAGGCTTATCAAATGTATGATAGCTGTATCTTCTCTCAAAAACATCAGCTATATTGGCCATATCAACTCTATATACATAGGTCTTTGCCTTGGCATTGAGCTGACTGTGAAATCTCGCATCAGCCTCCTGCACATTAAGCACCGCAATATCCCTTGGTAGGTATCTGTTAAGATAATTGCTAATCTCCAAAGCCGGTCTTCTTTCTTCAAGCTTAAAATTAGCCACCTGGCCGTAAGCATGTACGCCCTTCTCTGTTCTGCAACCACAGAAAAGTTCTATATCCTGACCTGTCATCTTTCTTAAAACTTCACATATCTTATATTCAACAGTGTTGGTGGACTCATCCTTGCCCATTCTCTGCCAGCCATCATATCTGCCACCATCATATTGAATTGTTAACTTGTAATTGTACATATAATCAACCTTTATACTTTAATCTTTCAATAGAAAACTATCCTTTTACAACAGCATAGCGCATCTGACCATACTATTATCAGCATTATACTCCAATTTGTCAGATTAAGCAAGAAAAAGAGCTTTTGCAAAACGGATTTATCTCCAAACTGCAAAAGCTCTTACTCATCG
>JAFQIQ010000327.1 GCA_017397445.1 Lachnospira sp. | reverse complement strand
TTCTGGTGTACATTGGTTGACGGATATTGTTGGTTCTATTATGCTCAGTTTGGGATTGTTTTGTATCTACAAAGCGAGTATTTTGTTGTGTTATAAAGGAAAAAGTTAAGGAGGTTCTGCAATGGAATTTAATGAAAAACTACAGGAATTGAGAAAAGGCAGAGGACTTACACAAGAAGAATTAGCCGAAGCGTTATATGTATCCAGAACGGCTATATCCAAATGGGAATCTGGAAGAGGATATCCAAGTATTGATTCATTAAAGGAAATATCAAACTATTTTTCAGTTACAATTGACGAGTTGTTATCAAGTGATAAATTGCTTTCTATTGCAGAAAAAGAAAATAAAGAAAACTTGCAAAATATGTGTGACATATTATTTGGAATGATAGATGTATGCTATTTTATGCTGATAGCGTTACCTCTTTATCCTAATATGGTGAATGGATATATATATTCAGTAAACCTTTGGGCATACACCCAGACGACAGAATTGAATTATTTGTTATTTTGGATTATGTATGTGTCACTTGTTATATTAGGAATTATAAAATTGTTGTTGGCAAAATTTAGAAGTAAAAAATACAACCCAGCCATGACGGGAATATCAATGATACTGGGTATTGCTCTGGTGTTATTTTTAGCGGTGACACGAGAAGCATATGCAGTGGTTGTAGCATTCTTGTTATTGGTAATAAAAGGGATATTACTTTTAAAGAATGCAAAGCGATAATTACTTGAAACTTTTAGGTTTCGCTTTTGTTTAAAATGATATTGGAAGGTAAAATTAAAATCTGTTAGAGGTTTTACGACAACTTTTAGGACATTTTTCTGAAAGATATTTTGGGAAAGTGTCCTTTTGATTATTTAGGATAGAAAAATGCAACTGGTTGCAAAAATCTTTCCTAATTAGTATTTTAAATTGCATTTCGGACGATTTTATGATATTCTATGATTGAAAAGTGCAACTGGTTGCAAAAATCTTTCCTAAAACCCCGGGAGGCACAGTATGGAAATTAAGCGTGAATATTATTTAAATAAATTAATTAAGAGAAAAAACAATGGATTGATAAAGGTTATAACAGGTATTAGAAGATGTGGCAAATCGTATTTGTTAAATACTCTTTTTTATAATCATTTATTGGACAGTGGAGTGGATAAAGGACATATTATTCGTTTTGCGTTTGATTCGGCAGATGACCTTTATCTTATAGGAGAAAGTCTTATTGATATTGAAAAAAAGAAAAGAGGTGTGAATCCGGAGCTGTTTATGGAATATATCCGGTCGCAGACATTGAATGAAGGGAAGTACTATTTGCTTTTGGATGAGGTGCAGTTGCTTGATTGTTTTGAAACTGTTCTTAATGGGTATCTGCGTAAGGATAATATGGATGTATATGTCACTGGAAGTAACGCAAAGTTTTTGTCTAAGGATATCATTACAGAATTTGCGGGACGCGGCGATGAGATTCATATGTATCCGTTAAGTTTTGCTGAGTTTATGTCTGTATATCAAGGGGATAAATATGAAGGATTGTCCGAATATATGCTATATGGAGGAATTCCGCTAGTAGTTCTTCGAGACGGACCTAATGACAAAGCTACTATATTGCAGAATCTTTTTGACGAAATTTATATTAGAGATATATTTAAGAGAAACAGAATCAAGAATCAAGGTGAGTTGGAGGATTTGCTTAATATTTTATCCTCTGCAATAGGTTCACTTACCAATCCGGAAAAGTTGAAGAATACATTTAAGACTGTTAAAAAATCAAGTATTACATCAAGAACTATTAAGAAGTATCTTGATTATTTTGAGGATTCATTCCTTATAGAAGCTGTACACAGATATGACATCAAGGGAAAATCATATATTGAGACACCAAAGAAATATTATTTTTCCGATTTAGGACTTCGCAATGCAAGAATTAACTTTCGTCAGTTTGAACAGACACATTCTATGGAAAATGTAATTTATAATGAGCTTCGAATGAGGGGATATAGCGTAGATGTTGGTGTAGTTCCGATTGCGGAGAAAGATAAGAGTGGAAAGGTGGTTCGTAAGTCACTTGAAGTAGATTTTGTGTGTAATCTCGGATCGGCAAGATACTATATCCAGTCAGCATATTCTTTGCCGGATGAAGAAAAGCGAACGCAGGAAATAAGACCGTTTAGAAAAATAGATGACTCATTTAAGAAGATTGTTGTAACAAAAGATATTGTTCCGACGCACTATGATGAGCATGGTATTTTGACAGTGAATATATATGATTTCTTGCTTAACCCTACAAGCATCGAAGGATAGTAAGAACCTAATATAAATACCCCAAGGAGGATCTATTATGAGCGAACAAATCGACAATGAAGAATTGGAAAAATTTAAGGAAATGATGAGACAGCATAACTTGCTTAGAGAGGCGAGAAAACGAGTTGATTTTGCGGACTTTGTTAAAGAGGCAGGGAATATGGAAGGTTATGAAGCCCTTGCAGAGTCAGCAAAGAACGTAATTCCTATAATTGAAACGGCTATGGAAGATGGTGAGATTCCGGTAGGGGCAAGCAAGATGGGAGGTTATCCTGATTTGCCACCATCAATACCGTATCCTGTAATGGAGGAGTTTACAGAGGAGAAGAAAGAGTGGGTAGAGGTAAGACCGGGGGTTAGAAAGTGTCAGCCGACAGGGTTTATCACATACCCTAAGTCCGCTATGCAGCTTTTAGGTCAGTTCAATCTGGCGGAAGTTGCGCCATTTGATAAGGACAATCTTCTTCCGAAAACAGGTATGCTCTACTTCTTTTGGAGTGGTGAGTTGCCATATTTTGCAAAGGAAGTAACGCCTGTAAAGGTAATTTACTGGGATGGGGATATGTCAGAATTGCGACGAACTGTTCCGGATGAGCCATATTATGAGAAGTATTTTACACAGGCACTGCCTTCGAAAAAGTTTACTTTTGAATATTGCAAGAACGAATATGATGTTAATGAAATTGAGGAAGAGCTTGGCGAGCAATATGATTACTATTCTGATTACAATGTATATGGTGCCAAGTTGTTTGGTTATCCTGAGGGGGTAAATATTGATTGTCCTCGTGGTGATATGATTAATCTTTTTCAGTCAAGTTATAGCGAGGGCTGTATATCTGGAATCTACTGGTATATCAGTAAGCAGGATCTTGCTAATCGCAATTTTGATAGTGTTGTATTTGTGGAAGATTTGGATTAAAATGTGTAATAGATATTATTCAAGGAGAGTAACATATGAAGAAAATTGCTATTATAGCCGGTGTCATAATTGTATGTATTATAGCAGGCATATTTTTGATTGAAGGCAAAAAGTTGAATACAGATATAACCAAAGATACAACAAAAGTGGGTTTTCTTTATAATGGAGAAGTCGATGATAAGGGCTGGGGGCAGTCTCACTATGAAGGTATTAATGAAAGTGCTAAGTTGCTTAACTTGGAGATAGTTTATGAGGAGAATGTTCCTTTTGATGAAAGTTGTATGGATATTATGAAGCGTATGATTGAGGAGGGATGTGAAGTAATTATATGTAACTCCTTTGACTATGGAAAGTGGATAGTTCAAGTTGCGGAAAGTTATCCTGATACTGTTTTTTTGCATGCGACAGGAACAGAGAAAGGAGATAATATTACTACATATTTTGGAAGAATGTATCAGATGAGATACTTAAGTGGTGTTGTTGCAGCAATGCAGACAGATTCCAATAATATAGGTTACGTTGCTGCCTTTCCAATATCTGAAGTGAATAGAGGAATAAATGCGTTTACATTGGGGGTTAGATCTGTTAATAAGGACGCTACAGTACATGTGATTTGGACAGAGTCATGGACTGATTATGATGCTAATAAGCAAGCGGCAGAAAAACTGGTAAATGAAATCGGCGTTGATGTAATAACTATGCACTGCGACAGCGTGGCGCCATTGGATGTGGCGGAGAAAAAAGGTATATGGTCTATAGGATATAATATTGATAACAGCGGCTATTATCCTAATAGTTTTCTTACGGCTCCGGTGTGGAGTTGGGAAAAATTCTATACTCCCCAGATAGAGAAGTATTTGCAGGGGAAGTATCATTCGGGGAATTACTGGGAAGGCTCGGATAGTGGTCTTGTAGAATTGGCACCGCTGACTTCTAATGTGAAATATGGAATTGCTGAAGTAGTGGAAGAAAAAAAGAAAATGATAGATTCCGGTTCTTATGATGTGTTTTATGGACCGGTTACTGATACAGATGGGAATATACGGATTCCGGAAGGAGAGAATATGCCGGATGAGGTAATGTTGAATTCCTTTAATTGGTATGTAGAGGGCGTGAAAATATATGAACAATAAAAAAGTTAGAGTTATGTTATTGGTGGTGGCCGGCATTATTTTCGTGGCTACAGTGTTTGTTATTGTAACATTTAGCGGATGGTTTGAAAAGGGCGAGGGCGACACCATAAAGGTAGGGTTTATTATGTCAGGAAGTTCCACAGAACAAGGGTGGAATGGACTTCACTATGAAGGAATCTATTCTGCGTGTAAGGAACTTAATATAGAACTTTTGATTAAGGAAAATATAAAAGAAAATTTGGAACAATGTAAAACTGCCATACGTGAACTTGCGGAGGAAGATGTAGATATCATAATTTTATCCAGTTATGGGTATGCTGCAGAAGTATTAGATGTTGTGAAAGAATATCCGGATATAACATTTTATTCAGAGTCATTTGATTACTACGGTGATAATTTAAATTGTTATTTTGCAAGAATATATGAGGCAAGATATCTGGCGGGAATTATTGCAGGCATGAAGTCGGAGACGGGATGTGTTGGATATGTGGCAGCCATGCCTAACAGCGAGGTTAACAGAGGAATAAATGCATTTACACTAGGGGTAAAAAAAGTTAATCCGGAAGCTAAGGTTATAGTTGCTTGGAGTAATTCGTGGGATGATGCAGATAAGGAGAAGGATTTGGCTAAAAAGCTCATTGATGAGAAGAGTGTGGATGTAATAACTTATCATCAAAATATGCCAAATGTAATTGAAATAGCAGAGGATAGAGATGTGTACTCTATTGGGTACCATGAAAACTATGATGGTGCGAGTGATAAGTTTTTGACGGCGGTAGAGTTTAAGTGGGATGTGACATATAAAGAATTATTATTAGATTATATTCGTGGTAAATCAGATGTAGTAAATACATATTGGTTTGGAATGGATAAAGATGCAGTTGGACTTACGGATATGTCGCCTGTAATATCGCAGGATGTGTTGAGTGAGGTGGAAGCGGCGAAGCTGGAGATTGTTTCGGGATATGCCATTTTTTCGGGTAAAATATATGACAATAATGGTGTTCTTCGTTGTGACGATGGAGAAATAGTTAGTGATCAGATTCTTATGAAGAGTATGGATTGGTATGTAAAGGGTGTTGAAGTTTATGAAGAGTAGAAAAAGGTTTATTAACCTTAGAACAGTGATTAGTGTAACCATACTAATTGGTGTCATGGTTGTGGTGGGGAGTCTGCTTGGTGCTAAGATGAATAGGTTGCTTATAGAGCATATGGAGAATCAGGTGACAGAGCAATCAGCGCTTTTATCAGAGCAGATTGACCAGATTATAACGATTCAGTTTGTACAGCTTGGCAACATTTCCAAGGCATTGGAAAAAAGCAGTGATAACCCGGAGGAGGTTTTAAAGACTGTTGAAGAGGAGCATAGCGGCATCACAGTAGGTGTATTGAAATTGGATGGAAGCGTTTTGATAGGAGCTCCTTTAGATATTAAAGAATATGATGGGATTAAGCGTTCGTTTAGGGGGGAGGAAGCTGTTTCTTATGCAAAAGGAAATGGAATGACTTTCTCAGTACCGGTGTATCATGGTGAGAATGTAAAATATGTTTTGTATAAAAAGTATGATGAGTCTATATTATCAGAGTCATTTGGCAAGGTGTATTACAATGGTGAGGGGCAGGTATTATGGGCGGATACCAATTATGAAGTAATGATTCCTTTTGTAGATACTAAGTATGATGGAGGATTTTTAGAGCAAAAAGAGGTTAAAGATGGTTTCGAAATAATAAAGGAAAAGATGAATGTTACAACATCTGCCAGCACTTTTGTAACTTGCAAAGAGGGAAGATTTTTCCTGTTTGTGTCTGAGGTTGCAGAACGGAGAATATATGCGGTAGGAGTGGTTCCGGAGGCGGCAATATCAGAGGGGATAATGTATATTACTACCCTTGTACTTTGGGTGTTTGGATTGCTGCTTATATTGTTTGCAATTATTACTGTGTATCTGTTTATTACAGCAGAAAAAGCGAAGGAAAGTGAAGAGTTAAGAGAGGCTAAGGAAGAAGCAGAGAATGCTAACAAGGCTAAAAGTCAGTTCTTGGCCAATATGTCTCATGAGATAAGAACACCTATACATGGAATTATGGGTATGAATGAGATGGTGTTGAGAGAATCTTCTGACAAAAATATAACCATGTATGCACAAAATATAAAAAGTGCCAGTGAGAATCTGTTGGAACTTATTAACGGGATACTGGATTTCTCTAAGATTGAGGCTGGAAAGGTTGAGATAGAAAGTGATACATATGCCCTAAGTGGTTTGCTAAAGGATGTAGTTAATATGATAGAACCTATGGCACAGGAAAAGGGGTTGAAATTGGAGTATCATATTAGTGATAAATTACCTTCTGAACTTTCTGGTGATGTTGCGAAAGTCAGGCAGATTATGGTAAATATCCTGAATAATGCTGTTAAATATACTACAGTGGGAAAGATTGTGTTTGGACTGGATGGTAATGCAGATGGTGAAAATATAAATCTTAGAATTAAGATTGAGGACACTGGAATAGGTATTAAGAAAGAAAATATGGATAAGCTTTTTGTAGACTTCGAGAGAGTGGACTTAGATAAGAATCGAAACATCGAGGGTACCGGATTGGGGCTTGCCATAGTTAATAAATATGTAGAGCTTATGGGTGGTAATATAGATGTGTCCAGTGAATACGGAAAGGGCACAACATTTATCACTAATTTGCCGCAGAAGATAGTTAATTCACAACCTATCGGTGACTTTATGGCAGGAGCAGATGTTTGTCGAGGTTCCGCTTACACTGAAAGCTTTGAGGCACCTGAAGCGAAAGTGTTGGTGGTTGATGACCATCAGATGAATCTTTTGGTTATGGAGAATCTTCTTAAATCAACGAAAGTTCAGGTCACACTTTGTAGTAGCGGACAAGAATGTATTGACCATATGATAAGAAATACATATGATGTGGTATTGTTAGATCATATGATGCCTGATATGGATGGTATAGAGACACTGG
>JAFQIQ010000326.1 GCA_017397445.1 Lachnospira sp. | reverse complement strand
GTTAAAGTATGTTCTCGGTAAGCTCTATCGAAGAGTTGCCGTGGTCATCGACCACCACCGAGATAAGGTCAAACTGAATGATGTGCCTTAGGTGGTGTATCTGGCGGTAGAGCATTGCGCCACGGTTCCTGCCACACTGTAGGCCCTAAGAATCATAACCACCACTTTATGAAATTGTGTGAGATTAGAATACTGCCCCTTAAGTATACCGTCAATCTTCAAATCTCTTGCAATGTATGAAATCTCTTCATTAGAACGAACACTGTCACGGCCTCTCATCATACGGTATGGCAACGCAACATTTTCCTCAGCCGAGAGCCACGGAATAAGTTTACATTTACCATCCACCCTTGATATGTCACAGGAGTCAGAAGTACCAATAATTGCCGCAAAATTTTTCTTAAACATTTTGCTTATGATGTAAAGTGTAATTACAATAACAATAAACATATACACAATACCAATAACACAATCACCCAGCGTATTGACCCCGTCAAAAAGCGGCACTATAACCACCCCGGCAATGCCTGACAGTATAAGCGGCATTGTATAAAAATGTGCCACCTCACTCAGCATCTCGGATTTATCAAGACCACATATATACAAAGTCCTATATTCCTCTCTATATATACCATATATGTTAATCACCATATTCTTCAATGAAATAAAATACAATACACTCATGGTAATAATAACCACAAAAGCTCCGGCTGCTGCCATTAATGCCTCTCCAACCTCAACAGGTCCTTCAAACTGAATCTCATTTCCCTCTATACACCATAGCACAACACAATTAAGCATTATATGTGCCAATAAGCCAACCAAAAAAATCTTAATAACCGGCTCCAATATATGCTTAATACTTTTCTTCATAAGCACTTTATTAACTTCACTTATAATTCTGTATCTCTCAATTGCAAATGTGTCTTTTTCTTTCTTCTTAGCCATATATCCCCCTAGTCACACAATTTACTTAGGACTTAATTGTAAATTATCTTGCACAAATTTGCAACAACAAACCGTTGACAAACAAACGTTCGGGTTTTATAATAAAGAAAGAACATATATTCGATTTTAATTTATAGGAGGTTCCCTATGATTATAAAAACTGATGCAGATATTATGGAAAAACTCACAATTCTTACGGATGCAGCAAAGTACGATGTAGCCTGTACTTCCAGTGGCGTATCACGAAGCAGCGGCGGCAAAGGTCTTGGTAACACCGCCGCTTGCGGTATATGTCACAGCTTCGCTGCCGACGGCAGATGCATCTCGCTTTTAAAGATTCTTATGACTAACGAATGCATATTCAACTGTAAATATTGCATAAACCGCTCATCCAATGATGTTGTCAGAGCCACATTTACACCTGAAGAGATATGCCGGCTCACTATAGAATTCTACAGACGTAATTATATAGAAGGACTATTTTTAAGCTCCGGAATAATCCAAAGTCCTGACCACACTATGAAACTTATGTTAGAAACCGTACTTCTTCTGCGTACTAAGTATCATTTTGGTGGTTATATTCACCTTAAAGGTATTCCCGGTGCGTCCGCCGACCTGATAGAAACCGCCGGATGGTATGTTGATCGTATGAGTATTAATCTTGAACTTCCTACCGCTGATGGTTTAAAGAATCTGGCTCCTCATAAAACACGAAAAAACATACTAACACCTATGCGGCAGATTCAAAAAGGCATTCAGCGAAACACCGTTGCAGGATACATCGGCGCTGCTAAAAACACTCTTTCTAAAGCATCCGGCACCTTGTCTGCCCTTGATGAGCCAAATCTGCCTATAAGAAGCAGAACTGCCTTCCAGCCGCCAGCCAAACCTTCGACCTTTAAACCTGCATATGTTCCTGCCGGACAAAGTACTCAGATGATAATCGGTGCTACTCCCGAAACCGACTACCAACTGGTCACTGTTGCAGAAGCCTTATACAAGAACTATGACTTGAAGAGAGTCTTTTATTCAGCATTTATTAATGTTAACAAAGACTCTGCCTTACCTGATACAGATGGAATTAACGGCGTCCCCCTCCTTCGTGAACACCGTCTGTATCAGGCAGATTGGCTTATGCGCTATTACGGTTTCTCCTCAGGTGAGCTCTTGTCCGAAGCCCGGCCAAACTTTAATACCCTCATAGACCCAAAGTGCGATTGGGCACTGCGTAACCTTGAACAGTTCCCGGTAGAAATTAATCATGCTGACTATAACACATTACTTCGAGTTCCGGGAATAGGCGTAACATCCGCACTGCGCATAGTAAAAGCCCGTCGCAGTGCAACACTGGATTTTAGCGACCTTAAAAAAATCGGCGTAGTCCTCAAACGAGCCTTATATTTCATCACTTGTAACGGCAAACTTATGTATCCTATTAAGCATGATGAAAACTACATCACTAATGCACTTATTGGCGACGAAACCCGCAACCGATATCAGATAGAACATCATAACAGTTACAGACAGCTATCACTTTTTGATGATTATAAGATGCAAGGAGGCACTGCCATATGAGGAATACCACAATATATCTTTGCGAAGACAGTTTAGACGGTATATTTTCTGCCATATATACAGCCTGGGCAGCCGGAACCTCCCACACCGATGTACGTGTGAAAGATAACGGCACCATGTCATTCTTTGAGGAGTACATAGAACATCCTACCGATTACGAACTCTCTTCCAAAGTTGCTGATTCTATAATCCGGAAGCTCTCCTATGAGATTTACTACTACATATATTGTGCCTGTATGTCAGATAACTCTGACAAAGCATCCTATATATATAAATTTCTTCAAAAAGCTTTCCGAATTGGCCCATCGGTAATTAATATGCTGACAGATCCCTATGTTTCCGGAATATGTGAATTAAAACGGGCTGTCAGCAATGAAGCCTGCCGTTACAGGGAATTTATTCGTTTTGAAGAACTGGATAATGGCATTCTCGCCGGAAGAATCGCTCCCACTTACAATGTTGTTGCCATGATTGCAAATCATTTTGCCGACCGTATGCCTTGTGAGAACTGGCTTATACTTGACACTAAAAGAAATCTCTGCGTTGTGCATGCAGCGGGCAAAGGATATGCACTCACAACCGATATTAAAGAAGAGGACTTGTTTGATACTCACTCATATTCTGCACAGGAAGAAGATTTTCAGGCATTATGGAAACGCTTCTTTGATACTATCGCCATTAAAGAACGCATCAATCCTAAACTCCAAAGGAATCTTATGCCACTTAAATGCAGAACATATATGAAAGCTGAACGAGGGTAAAGAAAGTGGCAGGCCGGGACCTCTCTACAATCTGAGGT
>JAFQIQ010000325.1 GCA_017397445.1 Lachnospira sp. | reverse complement strand
GAGAGATTCTCACAGGTATCTCGGTTATTAGAGCATTTGGCAGAGAGAAGAAGGAAGAGGAGCGTTTTGACAAGGCTAATACGGAGCTTACTAAAACAATGCTTTTTACTAATAGAGTTATGACGTTTATGATGCCGGTTATGACTGTTATTATGAACGGAACATCTATACTTATTGTGTGGACAGCAGCACATAAGATTGATGAGGGAGCAATGCAAGTAGGTGACATGACGGCATTTATCACATATTCCATGCAGATTGTTATGTCTTTCCTTATGCTTACTATGATGTCAATTATGCTTCCTAGGGCGGCCGTTGCGGCAGAGCGAATTGATGAGGTATTAAAGACGGATTCATCTGTTACTGATTCCGAAAATGTTAAGAATATTGAAGTTCATAGCGGTGTCGTAAGATTTAATCATGTTAATTTTCGATATCCGGGTGCAGAGAGCGATGTGCTCAGTGATATTGATTTTGTTGCAGAACCTGGAAAGACAACGGCTATTGTAGGAAGTACAGGGTGTGGTAAATCTACATTGATTAATCTTATTCCCAGACTTTATGATGTTACGGGAGGCTCTGTAACTGTTGATGGTGTGGATGTTAGAGAATTGCCGTTAAAAGAGCTTCGTGATGAGGTAGGATATGTTCCACAAAAGGGAGTACTTTTCTCGGGAACTATTGCTTCTAATCTAAGATATGGTAAGGCCGATGCAACGGAAGCAGAGATTAAGGAAGCTGCAGGAATTGCACAGGCAACTGAGTTTATCGAAGAGAAGAAGGATAAATACGAGGATAGTATAGCACAGGGCGGTACTAATGTATCAGGTGGTCAGAAGCAAAGACTTGCCATAGCACGTGCTATTGTTAAGGATGCCAAAATCTTCATATTTGACGATAGTTTTTCAGCGTTGGATTTAAAGACTGATGCGGCGCTACGTAAGGCGTTGGCAGAGAAGGTTAAAGACAGCACTGTGATTATAGTTGCACAGCGTATTAGTACTGTTATTCATGCAGAGCAGATTATAGTAATGGATGATGGATGTATTGCAGGTAAGGGTACACATGAGGAATTACTAGCTAATTGTGACGTGTATCGTCAGATAGCACGTTCACAAATGTCAGCTAAAGAATTAGGATTGGAGGAGGGATAATTATGGCAGAGCATAAGACACATAATAATCCTCCAAGGAGAGGACCTATGGGTGGAGGCCCAAGAGGTATGATGCCGGGAGAGAAGGCAAAGGACTTTAAGGGGGCTATGAAGAAACTCATAGAGTATATAGGAAGGTATAAGTTTGCTATACTGGCTGTTATGATATTTGCTGCAGTATCAACAGTTTTTAACGTAGTTGGACCTAAGGTTCTTGGTAAAGCCACTACTGCATTGTCAGAAGGACTTATGAAAAAGATTACAGGAACCGGCGGTTTGGATTTTGATTATATTGGCATGATACTTATAATAGTGCTTTGTCTTTATGGTGTGAGTGCATTGTTTAATCTTTGCCAGGGGCAGATTATGACAACGATTACACAGAAACTGTGTTACAGACTTCGTAAGGATATATCGGAAAAGATTAATCGTATGCCTATGAAGTATTTTGAAAGCAGAACTTATGGTGAAGTGTTATCAAGAATTACTAACGATGTGGATACTTTGGGTCAGGGATTAAATCAAAGTATTACAACTGTTATTACATCGATTACAACTTTGATTGGTGTTTTAATAATGATGCTCAGCATTTCACCTCTTATGACTCTAATCGCAATCATTATCCTTCCGGTATCGGCGGGGCTTGTATCAATAGTTGTGAAGAAGTCGCACAGGTATTTTAAGACTCAGCAGGAGTATCTTGGACATATTAATGGTCAGGTAGAGGAAACTTATGGCGGACATCTGGTTGTTAAGGCATTTAATAAAGAAGAGGAAATGGTCAAGACATTTAACGAGACTAATAATATTCTCTACACTTCTGCTTGGAAGTCGCAGTTTGTGTCAGGTATGATGCATCCGATTATGATGTTTGTGGGAAATCTTGGATACGCAGCAGTTGCACTGAGCGGTGGTTTGCTTGCTATAAGGGGAGTTATAACCATTGGTGATATTCAGGCATTTATACAGTATGTTAAGAATTTTACCCAGCCGATTCAACAGATTGCACAGGTTATTACACAGGTGCAGTCAATGGCGGCGGCAGCAGAGCGAGTATTTGAATTCTTAGGAGAAGAGGAAGAGCAGCAAATTGTCGAGAATCCTGTAAGCATAAAGGGTATAAAAGGTGATGTTGAGTTTTCACATGTGCATTTTGGTTATAAGGAAGATCAAATTATTGTAAATGATTTTAGTGCTACGGTGAAGGCGGGACAAAAAGTTGCTATTGTAGGACCTACCGGTGCGGGTAAGACAACAATGGTTAAGCTTCTGATGCGTTTTTATGATGTGAACGAAGGTGCTATATTAATAGATGGTCATAATATTAAGGATTTCAATAGAAGAGAGTTGAGAGATGCATTTGGTATGGTGCTTCAGGATACTTGGCTTTACAAGGATACCATTATGGAAAATATACGTTATGGACGTCTGGATGCCACTGATGAGGAAGTTATTGCTGCAGCAAAGGCTGCATATGCACATCATTTCATTGAAACTCTTCCGGGCGGATATCATATGGAACTTAACGAGGATGCAAGCAATGTTTCGCAGGGACAGAAGCAGTTGCTCACCATAGCGAGAGCCATACTTGCCAACAATCCGATTCTTATTCTTGATGAAGCCACATCTTCTGTAGATACAAGGACGGAAATTCAGATTCAGAAAGCTATGAATAATCTTATGAAGGGTCGCACAAGTTTCGTGATTGCGCATAGACTTTCGACTATCAAGGATGCGGACGTAATACTTGTTATGAAGGACGGAGATATAGTGGAGCAGGGAAATCATACAGAGCTTCTTGCAAAGGGAGGCTTCTACGCAGACCTTTATAATTCACAGTTTGAACAGGCAGGATAATAAATGTTTTCATGGGTGATACGACTTGTATCACCCATATCTTAAAAAGAGGTGAAATAATCTTATGGAAGAAAAAGTATTAGAATGTTTATCAACAACAAGTGAACAGAGATGTTATAAAAAGATAGCATTTATCTGTGTACATAATTCGTGTCGCAGTCAGATTGCGGAGGCACTAGGAAAATATTTGGCAGCAGATGTGTTTGAATCATATTCTGCGGGAACAGAAACAAAGCCCCAAATCAATCAGGATGCAGTTCGTATTATGAAAGACTTATATGGAATCGATATGGAAAAGACACAGTATTCAAAATTGGTTTCAGATATTCCTAGTCCGGATATTGCAATTTCTATGGGATGCAATGTTGGATGTCCTTATATTGGCATAGCATTTGATGATAATTGGGGATTAGAAGACCCTACAGGGAAATCGGATGATGAATTTAAGAGAATTATAAAAGAGATTGAGAATCACATTTTACAACTAAGAGAGGAATTGAAATAAGAGCGCGTAGTTTGTCAGTTACAGACACTGGTTTCTATTAGAAGATAGAAATCGGTGTCTTATTTTATTTGTTTGAAATGATTAATTCTAACTTTAACACAACTTTAACATTTCATAAAACATTTGAAAACATTTGAACTGTAAGATGTGCTCATAAATAAAGAAAAGAGGTAAACTACTATGAATAAGAATGATCAGGAATTTTTGGTACAAAAGATTCGCACACAGTACACTGAAAAGGAGCACACACAGTTAGATGAGTTGAAGGCATTGGATGCAAAAGTAAAGAAACCGGCCAATGTGTTTGCATACATATTTGGAAGTGTCAGTGCGATAATTATGGGAAGCGGTATGAGTCTTGTTATGACGGACATAGGAGCGACTATAGGAATTGAAGATGCTATGATTCCAGGAATTGTAATAGGTGTTGTTGGTATGTTGATGGCTATTATTAATTACCCTCTCTACAAAGGAGTCCTTACTTCACGTAAGAAGAAGTATGCAGGTCAGATTATGGAGCTTAGTGAAAAGATAATGAATAATAATTAGATATGAAGAAAGACATTCTTTGATAAAACAGATTGATTACTTGCTTGAAATGATATAAAATATATACAAAATTGGGGTGATAAACTGAATAAAAAAGACGAGGTATTTACTATGGGAAGAAAGGTTTTGGCACTGGTTTTGATATTGGTTATGGGAGCTTCATTGATTGCTTGTAGTTCCAATAACAAAGACACGGAGATTTCTACAGAAAACACAAGCAAGACTGAGACACAAAGTATTGTTGGTGAGGGAGTGGGCGGCTCGACAGAGAACTCAACAGAGAAAGAAAAAGAATCATTCATAGAGAATATGAGTGAAAGTTCAACAGAGGCCTCAACGGAGAGCTCAACTGAGAATAATACACAAGTGTCAACGGAAGCGTCAACGGAAGGATCGAATCAGGAGCCGACAGAAAGCACAACGGAGGCAACTACAGAAGCACCTACACAGGTGAATATTGAATTGAATGTGGCTGAAGTAAAGGGCTATATGGAATGTATTAAGTTGAAGTTTGAGAATGAGGAAAATGCATCCTATTCTGTCGGATATAAGAAGTCCGGCACTGGTGCGTATAGTTATGTGAGTAATTCAAATATTGAAAAAAGTGCCAGTGCAAACAGTTGTGAAATAACAGCACTTGCCGCAGGGAATTATGATTTGTGTGTTACAAAGAAAACTGACAAGGGTAGTGTTACTAAGACTTACGATAATGTTAGTGTGGCAGCAATTGACAGATCAGGTTATGCACATTTTAATAATACGTCAGGAATTGGTGCATACAATGATGACGGTACAATCAAGTCCAATGCGGTAATACTTAATCTCACCAATGCTAATAAGAATACAATTACAGCGACATTTTCGGGAACAAAATATGTTGGAATTGCTAATATTCTTATGAACTTGAGTAAGAGTCAGAATCCGGTATTGATAAGAGTGCATGGGAAAATTACTACTAATCAGTGGAACTATAAGGCAGTGACACCGCGTCGTACTGATAATTCTAATCTTACAGATACACATTTTACCAATACATTTTCTACTCAGTATGGAGAGAATATTGCTAACCTGAATCTTAGATTAAAGGATGCAAAGGAAGGCGTTTCATATAATTATAAGACAACCGCTACAGGAATTGTGAGAGTTGATAATTCTTCAAGTTCAAAGAAGACAACCACATATAACGGAAAGTCTGTTTATGACGACGATTCTAACTATAACTGCATAACTATCAAGAATGCAAAGAATGTGACAATTGAAGGTGTGGGTACTGATGCAGAAATATTCCAGTGGGGAATGTCTTTTAATGATTCATCATCAATCGAGATAAAGAATCTCACATTTACAGGCTATCCGGAGGATGCACTTGCATTTATGTCAAGTACAACCAATGTTGATGCTAACGGAAGATACTGGGTGCATCATAACACATTTAATGTGGGAAAGAATAACTGGGATTTGACAGGAGAGCAGGATAAGAGTAAAGGTGACGGTGCGCTGGATATTAATAATGTTTCTAATGTTACTGCAAGCTATAACGTGTTTAATAAATGCGGAAAAACAGGACTTGTAGGAAACAGTGACAGTAACAGTAGTAAGAACGTAACCTTCCATCACAATTATTACAATGGTGTGTCATCAAGACTTCCGTTGGCAAGAAGAGCTAATATTCATATCTATAACAATTATTATAATAACTGTGGTTCTTGTCTGTCTATAAGAACCAATGGATATGTGTTTAGTGAGAGTAATTATTTTGAAAATTGTAGTAATGCTCATAAACCGTCCGGCGCGGCAATTAAATCTTTCAACGATTACTTTAAGAGCACTTCAGGTGTAAGTTCAACAAAGGTAAGCAGTAGAACGCAATATGTTTCTAATGCCTGTAAGCCTGATAAAGTAACGGATTATTCAAAGTTTGATGTTGATGCGAAGCTGTTCTATTATGATTCCGTCAATAAGAAGACAGATGTTTCAGTTATGACTGATGTTATGAACGTACCATCATATGTTAAGAAGTATGCAGGTGTAAGTGGAAGATATCAATAAAATTTTATGGTAAATTGAGTGGCGTGGAGAAATGCTGTTTAGGATTTCTTCACGCCATATACTTTTTTGTAAAAAATTTGGCGATAATATGCATAAGATAAAGACGGACTAAAAATAATATATACATCAGGGAATTGCGAAGAATTTCGAAAGGAGTTAATACTATGAAATTAAACGAGCAAGGACTTTTAGACAGGAAACAGTGGGAGGAGAAGGGTTACGTGCTTCCGCAGTTTGACAGAGATTTGGTGACTGAGAAAACTAAGGAGAAACCTTTCTGGATACATTTTGGACCGGGAAACATCTTTAGAGCATTTCAGGCGAATGTCGTGCAGAATCTTTTGAATAAAGGATTACTTGACAGAGGTTTGGTAGTAGCGGAAGGTTACGATTATGAAATTGTTCAGAAAATGAATCATCCTCATGATGATTATAATCTGCTGGTTACTTTGAAAGCAGACGGTAATGTGGAGAAGACAGTGATAGGAAGCGTTGTGGAATCTCTTACAGTGGACTCGTCTAATGAGTCTGATTGGAACAGATTAAAAGAAATATTTGCAAAGGATTCGTTACAGATAGTTTCTTTCACAATCACTGAAAAGGGTTATAGTCTTGTGAACGGAAAGGGAGAATATCTTCCGGGAGTGCCTGAAGATATGAAGAGCGCTCCATATAAAGCAACAAGTTACATGGGAAAAGTTGCGGCACTTTTATATGCAAGATATGAGGCCGGAAAGAAGCCGATAGCAATGGTTAGCATGGATAACTGTTCTCATAATGGTGACAAATTATATGGGGCAATTAATACATTTGCTGAGAAATGGGTTGAAAATGGTGTTGCAGATGCCGGTTTTAAGGATTATGTCAATGATAAGAATAAAGTTACATTTCCTTGGACTATGATTGATAAGATTACACCAAGACCGGATACTGCCGTTGAGAAGATTTTGGAAGCAGACGGATTGGAGGAGCTTGACCCTGTTGTGACATCCAAGAATACTTGGGTTGCTCCGTTTGTTAATGCGGAGGAAACGGAGTATCTTGTAATAGAGGATGCATTTCCGAATGGAAAGCCGGAAGTGCTAGCTGAGGGCGGATTGATGTTTACAGCGAGAGAGACTGTAGATAAGGTAGAACGTATGAAGGTATGTACCTGTCTTAACCCTTTGCATACATGTCTTGCCATATTCGGATGTCTTTTGGGTTATGAAAAGATATGCGATGAAATGAAAGATGAACAGTTAAAGAAACTGGTAGAAAGGGTTGGATACGAGGAAGGACTTCCGGTGGTAGTTAATCCGGGAATAATAAAACCGAAGGAGTTTATTGATACAGTATTAAATGTCAGATTCCCGAATCCATTTATGCCTGATACACCACAAAGAATTGCAACTGATACTTCACAGAAGCTGGCAATTCGATTTGGAGAAACAATTAAGGCATATGAGGCTTCAGCTGACTTGAAGGTGGATGATTTGAAGTTAATACCACTTGTGTTTGCGGGATGGTTGAGATACCTTATGGGGATTGATGACAAGGGCAATAAGTTTGAATTAAGTCCTGACCCATTACTTGATGAGGTTTGTCCTTGTGTATCAGGCATTGTTTTGGGCGAAAAAGATGTTGCGAAGATTGAGGATGCCGTCAGAACAATACTTTCAGATGTTAAGATATTTGGTGTTGATCTATACGAAGTTGGTATGGCAGAGACAGTAGTTAAACATTTTATAGAGATGATTAGCGGTGTCGGTGCGGTTAGAGAAACACTTATAAAATATGTTTAAGGAGGAAATGTTATGCCGATGCAGATGGGATTTCGTTGGTACGGAGAAGGTAATGACAAGATTAGTTTATCTTACATTAAGCAGATTCCGGGTGTAACAAGTATAGTGTGGGCGTTGCACAACAAGATGCCCGGTGAAATCTGGGAAGTAGAAGAGATTGCAGAAGTAAAAAAGCAACTGGAGCCATATGGATTTAATATGGATGTTGTGGAGTCGGTTAATGTTCATGATGATATTAAAATTGGACTTCCAAGCAGAGATAAGTATATAGAAAATTATATACAGACAATTCGCAATCTGGCTAAGTTTGGAGTGAAGGTTATATGTTACAATTTTATGCCTGTGTTTGACTGGACAAGAACAGATTTATTTCACCCGGTAGGGGATGGTTCTACGGCACTTTATTATGAGGCTGGCAGAATACATGATGATCCTAAGGAAATGGCCGATTATATTCTAAATAATTTGGGCGGAATGACATTTCCGGGTTGGGAGCCTGAAAGAATGGCTAAATTGGATGAATTGTTTGAATTATATAAACCAGTGACAAAGGAAAATCTGTGGGAGAATCTTAAGTATTTTCTTGAGGCAATTATGCCGGTGTGTCACGAAACTGATATAAAGATGGCAATTCATATGGACGACCCACCATGGGATATATTCGGACTTCCAAGACTGTTGACCAGTGGTGAAAATATTGACAGGTTCCTGTCGATGGTTGATGACCCGTATAACTGTCTTACTCTTTGTTCAGGTAGTTTGAATGCGGACCCTAATAATAATGTTGCGGATATTGTTCGTAAGTATTGCGATAGAATTGCATTTGCACATATTCGCAATGTGAAGCATTTTGAAAATGGAGATTTTTCGGAGGCAAGTCATCGTGATTGTGATGGTGATACGGGTATATTAGAGATATTGAAGGCGTATCATGATTGTGGATTTGAGGGGTATATAAGACCTGACCACGGAAGACACTTGTGGGATGAAGGTCCGGGAAATGTAAGACCGGGATACGGACTTTACGACAGAGCACTTGGCATTATGTATATGCTTGGAGTGTGGGATATGCTGGAACGGTTGGATGAGAAGTAAAAAATGTCGAACGCTTATGTAAGAAATATGTTGACAGATTTTAACTAAGGGCATATATTATTAATATAATTGAATAATACCAAACCGTTGAAGCGGAGATAACGGCAATGATGCCTTTACAGAGAGCCTGTGGTGCTG
>JAFQIQ010000324.1 GCA_017397445.1 Lachnospira sp. | reverse complement strand
CTCCAGATTCCGCAGGTAGGTCAGCCGCTCGGACAGTTCCCGCAACACCTGATCGTCCAGCGAGCCGGTCACCTCTTTGCGGTAGCGGGCGATAAAGGGGATGGTGTTTCCCTGATCGATCAGGTCCACGGTGTTTTGCACCTGCTGAACGCCGATCTTCATCTCCTGCGCCAGCTGCCTAACCGCCCGAATATAGCAGAAATCATCACCGCCATGAAGCCCCGCACCGTCCGCAAGCTTGCCCTGTCCGTCAAGGAAACCTCGCGCCGGCGCCGTCACCAACACAGGAACCGCACCGCGCTCACGCGCCTCATCCACATACTGCTTCACAAACCACTTGAAACTACCCATCCCGGCATCCGCCGAATATGGATAATACTCCTCTCCCGGATACTCGCTCAGCATTAAAAATGCGTTGGCAATAGTCTCTTCCGCGGTCTCCTTCGCACTTTCATCAGCATTTAACGCCTCAATAAACTCCGGCGGAATGTACTTAACATCCAAACGCTCCCCCGGAATAATTGGATACCTGCCGTCCTCATCAGGCTCGCCCAGCTCCACCAGCCTGTTCACCATAGTATTGTACGGCTTGCTGGCATCATCATTGTGGCAAAACTCAATAAGCACATACTCCCCGGCCTTCACCTGCTCAAATGCCTTCTCAAACCGCCCCTCATTAATAAACGAGCGTGAACTGCGCCCACCTTTGGCATGGTTGAGAACCTGCACATCAGGCTCGAGGTAACACGGAAGGTACTGGCCCCAGCCAGCTATAAATTCTTCAGTTTTGTATGATTGGACGATAGAATCGCCGATAAGGTGTAGGGTCATAGGGTGGGCCTCCTTTAATTTATTACTAATTCTGCCCAGTGGTTGTTGCATATTTTGCAATAACCACTTTATCTGCACTATAGCTTAACATTTCAATACTAACCATCTATATTTTCTCTTTCATAGTCATAATATCATTCCATATGCATTACGTCAAATATACATTGAATTTTATCATACATATAACACAAGTGGTCATTTCCATTTTGGAAACAACCACTTTGTCATAATTTTATTCTCACAACAATACAATTCAACACCTTATCAACCTTAATCAACGTAAGCCATTTGCATTAATTAAACTCTTAACTCAAACCTGATAATGAACGCATAACCATCAATAGATTTCTTGTTTCTTACACAATGCATCTTGTTAATATGCCCCTCTGCACCCTACATATCAATTCGGTCAAATATCATGCTTTTGTCCTGCATATCGTTCTTTCCATTATGATTCCAATCGTACATTGCCATAATCCAATTCTCCACAAATCTCCGAGGTCGCCAATTTTATACTTTCTGCAACATAGCACCTCTTTCCCATAGCATTTTGCTGCAAAAAGTATAAATTTTACCTCATTTTCAAAAACACACATGATGTTGTCCGGCGTTTATAATGCCACACGCCCCTTCCTTATCTTGCAATCATCTGTACTCTACCACTCCTCCCCTTCATCCTCATCCTCCTCATCCTCGTCAAACCCAAACTCATCATGAACCTCACCATGCCCGTCTCCATAGCAAAATTCCCACTCAGCCGCTTTCTCCCATCTGTCAAGCTCGCCATCTCTGTTAAAATCAAATAATCCTCCAAAAAGTCCATCACTCATACTCATATCCTCCAATCTGCGTCGGTGTTTCTCTGTTCCTGATATCAGTATAGCATCACCCCTGTGTAATAAATCACCCTCGCACCCACCCGACACAAAAAATGTGCATCAAACCGCAATCTCTACGATTCAATGCACATAATCTCTCAATAATTTTCACCGAATTTTCAAAACCACACCTATAATCATCCACATTTTACCACTTCTCCCTACGCATTATCACTCACATCCGTGTCGCTCCACACATACCCATCGGCCCCCAACCCTTCCCACATCATCCTTGACTATCCCCGCCAAAAGGCTTATAATAAACGTAGCATTTTGGCGATAATTTAATATTTTTAAGGAGGACTATTTTTATGGGACGTTTGGATGGAAAAGTAGCTATTATTACAGGAAGTAATTCAGGTGTAGGTGCTGCTACAGCTGAGCTTTTTGCTAAGGAAGGCGCAAAGGTTGTTATCAGTGCACGTCGTGTTGCACCACTTGAGGAGGTTGCTGCGAAGATTGAAGCAGCAGGCGGTGAAGTTTTGGCTGTGCCTACTGATGTTTCTAAGGTTGAGGACGTGGAGAATCTTGTTGCAAAGACTGTTGAGAAGTTCGGTAAAGTTGACGTATTAGTTAACAACGCCGGAGTTCTTGAAGAAGGCTTAAAGCCTATTGACTGTTTCTTAGAAGAAGATTTAGAAAAGGTACTTGCAGTTAATACTAAGGGTTGCCTCTACTGTACTAGAGCCGTTGTTAAAGAGATGATGAAGAATAATTCAGGTTCTATCATTAACCTTGACTCTGTAGCGGGTGCATTTGGTACAGGTGGTGCCGCTTACGTTACAAGTAAGGCTGCTGTTATCGGTTTGACAAAGCATACTGCTGTTCGTTTTGCCGGCACAGGCATCCGTTGTAACTCAGTTAACCCAAGTACTATCATTACACCAATGACTATGCACACAGACCCTGCTTCACTTAACATGGATATGATGGGCCAGATGAGAAAACATATGAATCTTTCTGTGCCACCTTGCATGCCTGAAGATGTAGCTAATATCCTCTTGTTCTTAGCCAGTGATGAGTCACGTGCTATCACAGGTCAGGTTCTCGTTTCTGACTTTGGTGCTACATTGTAATATAAATCTCACATAAACCAACCTAAAAAGCGGGTGGAGATTTGGAAATATACTTCCAAATCCCCACCCGCTAAATTAATAACTTACTTAGATTGTATTCCAACCACCGTCAACCTGAATAAGCTGACCTGTTGTGTATGTTGAATAATCTGATGCAAAGTACAACAATGCTGTGTCAAGCTCGCCTTCCTTACCACATCTTCCCATAGGACAATATACACCCATAGCTCCCTGGAATTCCGGTGTATCGATTCCTGCCTGTGTCATCTCACTTGCGAAGTAACCAGGTCCGATAGCATTAACAGTAACGCCGGTCTTAGCCCACTCACATGCCAATGTCTTAGTCATCATAAGAACCGCACCCTTTGTTGTTGCATAAGCAGCAAGCGGATTACCGTTCATAGAAACTGTTGAATGAATAGAACCGATATTAATAATTCTTCCGTAACCAGCCTTAATCATATGCTTTGCAACCTCTCTTGCAAAGAAGAACACTGAGTTAACATTAGTATCCATCATAGTTCTCCAGCTTTCTTCCTTGAAATCAGTTGCAGGCTCAACAAGACCAAGTCCCGCATTATTAACAAGAATATCTATCTTTCCATAATGAGCAATTGTGTCGTTAACAGTAGCAACGATGTCCTCTGTCTTAGTTACATCACACATATGAACGTAACACTTAACTCCCATAGCCTCTATCTCTTCTTTAACCTTCTCAAGTCGCTCAACTCTTCTTGCACATATAGCAAGGTCTGCTCCCTGATTAGCTAAAGCTTTAGCGAACTGAACACCAAGTCCTGATGATGCTCCTGTAACCAATGCCACTTTTCCTGTTAAGTCAAAATAATTCTTCATACACAATACTCCTTTAGATAATATTATAGTATGTTAATTTTATAACATTTTCTTTCCCAAAACAATAAAAAACGTATAAAGAAATTATAAAACTACAGAAAACTTATCACCCATCAATATATGCTATCTGATACGCCCCAACTCCTGTGGCGGCATCACATTTATACACTACTCTGAGTTCACCATTTTCATCCTCATCTTCTGCCTTTACTTCAAAATCAGCATCCTTGACTCTGCACTTTTTTGCATCTTCCTTCGTATCCGGAAGTTTCTTATAGAATGACGTTTCCTTAAACTCTTTCATAGCATATTCAACTGCTGCCACCATATATCTCTTTGCCGGGTCATCCTTTCTTATAGTTGCCATTGCTTCTAACTGAATGTCCTGCACCTCGCTCTTAGACTTTGCATGAGAAAGTCTTTCTTCAAGTGCCTTTCTCTTTATCTCCACACGCAGTGCGATAGCATAAAGCTGCGGATTATATCTTCGAAGAAACTCCATTTCTTTTCTCGTAAGCGGTATCCCCGCCTCTAGTTTTGCTCTAATCTTAGCTTCCTTTTTAGCTTTTGCACTCTCATCATCCACATTTTCCGCCATATTCTGCGACATAATATGCAACCGTTTTGCCGCCTGGCGAACAGCTCCACTATAGTCTTTCATTTGATTTATATCCATTCCTTACCTCCGAATTACGTTTTTCGAAAAGAAAAGCGCACCATGACACATATGCCATAGTACGCCTCCTTGCACAATTATTATCGGCCAAATGTGTACAAACCTTAACCACATCTTGCATTCTAAACCAAAACATATTACAATCAATCTGATATTATAAAATCATTTAATATAAAGGATTTGATATAACCAATGCGATACACTATCAAGCAAAATGCGAAAATCCCGGCTTATCAACAATTATACAAACAGATAAGGGATGACATCATTAACGAAATATATCCCTACAACACAAAGCTTCCGTCAAAGCGACTGGTGGCCGATGAAGTCGGCGTAAGCATTATCACTGTGGAACACGCTTATGCTCTCCTTTGTGAAGAAGGCTATGTAGAAGCTAAAGAAAGAAGCGGTTACTTTGTGGCTTTTCGTGCTACTGACGGATTTGTAGGAGCTACTGACACAACCTATAACATATCTTCCATCGCCCATTCTCACACCATATATAAGTCAGAATTTTCATACCCCTTACTCTCCAAAACCATGCGTAAGGTTATGAATGACTACGGAGAACGGCTGCTGGAAAGACCGCTTAACGCAGGCTGCTTAGAACTTCGCGATGCCATCAGGCAGTACCTTGCAAGAAGTCGTGGCATCCTTGCTGACACAGAACAGATTATTATCGGTTCCGGTGCCGAATACCTGTACCGAATGATTGTGTCAATGCTGGGACAGGAACATATATATGCCATTGAGTCTCCTTCATATAACAAAATCGAGCAGGTATATCTGGCTTGTCATGCCACCCTTGAAATGCTACCTCTTGGAAGTGATGGTATAGAGAGCCACGCACTGCAACAGACTAAAGCTGACATACTACACATCACGCCATATAGAAGTTTCCCAAGTGGAGTTACTGCCTCTGCCTCAAAGCGACATGAGTACCTGCGTTGGGCAGGACGGAGCAACCGATACATTGTAGAAGATGACTTTGAGTCTGAATTTTCAGTATCAAAGAAACCTGAAGACACATTGTTTTCCCACACTCAGAATGACAATGTAATATACATGAACACATTTTCCAAAACCATCTCACCTGCACTGCGTGTAGGATATATGGTACTTCCAAAACATCTGGTAAATGTGTACGAAGAAAAACTGGGCTTTTATTCCTGCACAGTACCAACATTTGAGCAGTTTGTACTGGCAGAACTTATATCCGGCGGCGATTTCGAACGGCATATAAACCGTGTCCGCCGAAACAAGCGAAAAGAACTGGCAGAAAGGAGCTAATATTATGGATTTTATAAAACTTATGAACAGCAGTCAGTATGATTTCTTACGCACTAATCCGCGACTTGGAAACCGTATTATACTTATGGGCCTTGGCGGCAGTTATGCTTATGGCACCAACAACGAAAACAGCGATATAGATTTCAGGGGCGTGACATTGCAAACCACCTCCGACCTTCTTGGGCTTACAGAATTCGAACAGTACGAAGACTACAATACTGATACCGTTATATACAGCTTTAACAAGATTGTAAAACTCCTCCTTGAGTGCAATCCAAACACCTGCGAGATTCTGGGCCTTGACGGAGAACAATATCTTATAAAGACACCATTAGGTCAGGAACTTATCGATAATGCACAACTATTCCTGTCAAAACGTGCTGCCAAATCATTTGGCGGATATGCTCAGGCCCAGCTTCGTCGATTGCAAAATGCTATTGCCAGAGACTCCATGCCACAGGACGAGCGTGAGAGACACATACTTAACTCAGTACGTAACGCTTTAGAGGACATCAACCGTCGTGGCACCTCTATGGGTGACGGTAAACTTAAAGTATATGTTGATAAAGCCGTGACGGAAGGACTTGACACTGAAATATTCGTGGATGCTAATTACAATCACTATCCGCTTCGGGATTATGAAAATATGTTTACTGCCATGAGTAACGTACTTCGTGAATACAACAAAATCGGCAAGCGAAACAAGAAAAAAGACGACAATCACTTGAACAAACACGCTATGCACCTGATTCGCCAGTTTCTCCTGGCAATTGATATTCTCGACAAAGGCATTATCAAAACCCATCGTAAAGATGACCTTGACCTTTTACTAAAGATCCGAAGCGGTGGTTTCCAGAAGGAAGACGGAACATTTGAAAAAGAATTCTATGACATTCTAGCCCACTACGAAAGTGAGCTTGAGCGCGCCACTAGACAAACCTCACTTCCCGACAATCCTGATATGGAAAAGGTTGGAAAGTTTGTGGAATATGTAAACAGAAGAACGATTGAAGGTGATTATTAATGAAAGATATTATTATAGAAAAACTTAAAGAAATCGAATCCAAAGAAAATGTTAAGATTCTTCTTGCCGTTGAATCCGGCAGTCGTGCGTGGGGCTTTGCCTCCCCTGACAGCGACTACGATGTGCGATTTATCTATGTCCGCCCTATGACTGAGTACTTGCGACTTGATGATCCTAAAGATGTTATAGAGTGGCAGCTGGATGATGTTCTTGACATTAACGGCTGGGATTTGAAAAAGGCTCTTATTCAATTCAAGAAAGGTAATGCCACACTTTTTGAGTGGAGCAACTCTCCTGTTGTATACAAAAAAGTTCCGGAGTGGGAGGAAATCTACTATATTGGAAGAAAATATTTCTCTGCCAAAACCGGACTTCACCATTATTACGGAACGGCAAAAAACACATATGTCAACTACCTACAGGAGGAACAGGTAAAGTACAAGAAGTATTTCTACGCACTGCGTCCACTCCTTGCCTGCCGGTATATCAAGACATACAACTGCCCGCCACCTGTACTGTTTGATGAGCTTTTAAAACTCTCTCTTCCGGATGATTTGCGAAAAGGAATCAATGAACTTCTGGAAATCAAAAAAGTTACTGACGAAAAAACATTAAATCCACAGATACCTGTTATTCAGGATTTTATCGCAAGTGAACTTGACGTATGGAAAGCGGAGGCAGAGGCTTTAAAAGATGACCATAACAATGATTGGAAGCCAATCAACGATTGCTTTATGCGATTTATGACTTTCCATTAACTCCCCTTTTAAAATCTCCTTTTTTAGAGAAACTAATTGATGTAACCCGTAAATTATGCTTTAAAAGGAGGTTTCTTATGGATTCATCTAAATTATGCACATGCGCCGCTCACCTTGCCATGGCGGAAGTTCCTAAGCAGGAATGGTGCGAACCCTATGATTGGTGCACGGCATTGGCAGAGGGAACCATATTCCCTTGCTTGAATTTAACATTTTACAAAGCTCCTATTGGAAAATGTACCTGCAGTCCCTGCAGTGACACAACGAATGCCACTCAACAGTCAAGAGAGCAGATGTTAAGCCGATTATCTTGCATAAGTTTTGCACTTAATGACTTAACTCTTTATCTGGACACGCATCCTGATTGTCCCAATGGAACTGCACTTTTCCATCAGCTGTTGAAACAGCGCCTTGAATTGTTGTCTGAATTCGCCGGTAAGTTCTACCCATTGACACAAACATCTATGGCAACAGGCAACTTCGACTGTAATCAATTCGGCTGGGACGAAGGTCCTATGCCTTGGGAAGGAGCGTGTGTATAAATGTTTGCTTACGAAAAAAGACTTCAGTTTCCGGTTAAGATAAAGAACACTAACCCGGATATAGCAAGACTCATTATGAGTCAGTACGGCGGACCTGACGGTGAGCTTTCAGCTAGTATGCGTTATCTGGCTCAACGTTATTCCATGCCTGTAAAAAAAGTTGGCGGTCTGCTTACTGATATTGGTACGGAAGAATTGAACCATATGGAAATAATCTGT
>JAFQIQ010000323.1 GCA_017397445.1 Lachnospira sp. | reverse complement strand
GTTGGCGCACAAGCCCCTATTTAATTGGGATAATTTCGTAAGGGGCGACCGTTCGTCCTAAAAAATGACCGTTCGCCCCTATGGGGGTTGTAATGAAAAAAATATTGTGATACTGTGAAACGCGTTAAAGGGATATAAAGCATTTACTTGCATATATTTGCGAGTGGTGCCTTATATAAAAGCGGACTCGGATATGATTCGCGAAAACCATCCGAGTCCAAAGCACAAGCACTTATGAATAAGTACCGGTACAAGTATATCACTTTTTTCATATAAGTGCAAATATTAAAAAGGAGATATTAATTTATGAAGAGAGCTATTAAGGCTAATTTAATCTGGGCTATCTTAGGCCTGGTTGTTACTTTTGGAGGTTTTGGTTTAACAGCAGTGTACAATTGGAGTGATTGTGCTGATGTGCCCTTTGAATTTGCTAAGAGCGATGACAAAGAGGATTCAGGGTATTATACGTTGAATGGTAAGTCGGAATTGACTTCAATTCAGACGGAAGGCAACTCTAATTGTAAGTATAAATTGTCTAAGCGTACAAGAACAGACAGTACTTACAAAACAATTTATTCTAATGAGTGTTACGAGGACAATAATACAGCGTATAATCTGTATGATGTTTCATTTGGAGCATTTGCAGACACTAAGTTCAGAATGAATAAGACTGCGGGTACAAGTGTTAAGTCTAAGGTAATTGTTTATGTAGAGAAATAGGAGGAGTTATTATGAGAAAGATAAAGGCAAGGATAGCGATTTCCACACTTGTTACAATTCTTACAGTGCTTGGGTTGCTTGGTGGTGTCGGTGCGACTTATTGGGTGTTTTATAATTGGGACGCAGCGTACACAGAGGAGTTTGATTTTGCTGTTAATATGGCAACTCGTACAAAGGATTGGGTTGGCTTGAACGGAGATTCTGAGATTCAGTCGGTTCAGACTTCAGGAAATTCTAAGTGTAAGTATACACTTAAAGTTAGAACAAGAACTAATAGTACATATTCAACAATTTATTCGAATGTTTCTTACAGCGAGAATGATGTTCCATCAGCTGTTTCGACATATAAGTTTGGAAATTGGGTAGACTACAAATTTCAGATGAAGAAAACAGCGGGTACATCGACGGCATCAAATGTCAGACTGATGGTTGAGATTAACGATTAAGTTGATTGATAGGAGCTAGGATGTGAAAAAAGATTACTATTTATTTAAGTACAATGGTTGCAAATTTGGCAAAAAGGTATTGTTTGGAAAAGGTGAGTTAAAAGTTTTGAAGAACTCACTTACGCTGATAACCGGTGATAATGGATGTGGAAAGAGTACTTTGATCAAGAAGGCCTTTTATAATAATTCTCAAATATGTACAATGGTAAGTCAGGAGAATGATGAGATATTTGCTGAATTGACAATTAAAGAAAATTTGTCTATGATGCAGGGTTCTATTGATGATAGGTTTATCGAGGAAGAACTGGGGAAGTATAACATAGAAGATATACTTCAGAAGATACCTTCAAAATTAAGCGGTGGAGAAAAGCGGCTTGTGAGTATCATAAGAGGTCTTTGGAGCGACAGAGAGGTTATTTTCTTGGATGAGCCTACAAATGATTTGGATTATAGAATCGTGCAGATTATTGTTAGAATCATAGAAGATTACAAGTGTAATAAGACATTTGTAGTGGTGACACATGATGAAAGGTTGTTTGATATTGCTGATTCGGTGTATCATATCGCAGATGGAGTAGTTAGCAATGTAAGTGTTTCGTGCGAGTGTAGCGACGAAATAAATGTAGATAAGATAGCGGACAAGATGATAGATAGTAATCTTTTTCACAAGATTTTTAAGAGAGATTATCTGTTTTTATATTTTTTAGGATTAATTACGATAGTTACGGCAATTTTCTTTGCGACCTATGTTAAGAAAGCTGCAGTTACCATCGAGCCATTGGAAGACTCGCATATAGAAATGTGCAATGCTATATACGATAATCCGGCAAAACTTATCAAGAAGGGATTCCTTCCTACTTCGATTTTATGTGAAAACGGTAAGGATGGCAAAGTGAAGACACTTGATTTTGAAACCAGTGGAAGTTATTCTTTTGGGTTGGATATTGAGAGTACGAAAAATTATAGTGTATATAATATGGTGCTTTTTGATATGAGTAATAGCTGTGCATATCCGCTAAAGGATTTATATGCAGTGGAGCTTCAAGGAGCTAAGGGGAAGTATTTTGTGGATTCTTCAGAGTTGTTTATGTTGGGGGATATTAACGAGGAAGATGTGATTGTTATCAAATTTGGACAAGAGGAGTATGATGAGACCTACTCATATATTAAAGAGAAATGTCCCAATGTAGAGAATATATTTCTTGTGATAAAGCCGCAAAATGAATACACTTTTAATGATTTTATGAGTGAGAAAAGTTTGCAGGATTTATTCGAAGGAGATTATTATATTCGTTCTAATGAGACTATTGCGATAGTTGAAAATGCTTTGAGAATTGATAATATAGTTAGCGTAGTGAAAAACTGGGCAATAATTGTTTCAATATTGGGATTGCTAGTAGGGTACTATGTATACTTATCGGTAAAGGTTATAATGAAAAAAGTATTGATTGTGGCGAACTATGGATATGACAAAGAGAAAATATTATCAAAACTAAAGCCTAGATACGTAAGTGGTAAAATTATCTCAATCATAGTTGGTATAGGCGTGATTGCTATGATTTTAATATTCATGGTTTTTAATCAGGCGGAACCGGATGCAATGACATTTATTATTCCGATATGTTACGTGGGAGTGATTGCATTGATATCTTATTTCTACAACATTAGAATAAGGGGATGTGTGAAAAAAATACATAGAGTTGAAGGAGAGTTTTAATGTTTGTTAAGACAACTGTTGTTAATACTCAGATCGCGTTGGAAAATATTGAAATGGAATTTAATAATCGTGGAATATATATTATTTCCGGTGAGAATGGCTGTGGAAAGAGCAGTGTTCTAAAGAAAATTGTTTTCGAGGAAAATAATATACAATTTAATAATGAAGATACACAATGTTTATTTAATGAAGACAGAGGACTGGTTATGGGGTATGCCGAGCAGGACCCGTTGGCGTATGACTGTAGTTTGTACAAGTATCTGACAAGATACGGTGATAATGTTGACAGGGGCAAACTGAAGACGTATCTGGAACAGTTTGATTTAGGATATTTAAGGCTTAATCAGAATATAACCGGGTTGAGTGGAGGAGAGCTGATTAAGGCAAATATAATTGCTTCACTGCTTAGAGAAACACCATATATTTTTATGGATGAACCCACTAATAACCTAGATAATGAGGGTGTGAGAAGATTTGTTGATATTGTTACGGAGTATGCGAAAGAGCATACTGTTGTGATTGTCAGTCACGATCCTAGAATGCAGTTTGATGAAGTTACAGAGTATGTAATTAAGGATAGCCGGATATTAAAAAAGGCATCTATGAAAAATGTCGCCGAAAATAAGGGGAAGAAGTCGCGTTGCAGACTTTCTTTAAAGAAAGTTATAAGTGATTACATTGTTTCGCCGGGTGGTGTGGCATCAATGTTCTTTATGGCACTTGTAATGTGTTTGATAGTGTTTGGCAATTACATCATATATTATAGTACCATGGCGACTGAAAAGAATATACATCAGAAGGATGTAATTGTTGGTTATAAAGTGGATGAACAATATGATGAACTTAATAAAATCTACACCGGAAGTGAAAATATAGATGTGGATGAAGATAAGTATTATCAGATGCTATATTTTAAAGATTTGGAAAAGTTGATAGAAGATGAAAGAATAAAAGGAATATTACTTCCGGATGTGGAGTATATTGATAAGTTAAATCAAAAAAATGTTGAATACAGGTCTGGTAAAAGTGCAATTGATCAAGTTTTGCTGTTTTCATTACCTGAGTATATTCTAAAAAATTTTGGAGGTCAGATAACATTACCACAAAATGTGTTAATGCTTAAAGAAGGCAGATTGCCACAGGATAACTGCAAAGAAGTAGTGATTTCCGAGG
>JAFQIQ010000037.1 GCA_017397445.1 Lachnospira sp. | reverse complement strand
TTCAATGATGCTCGAAAATGCTTTTGATTTTGCAGAGGAAGTATATGGAACAGGTCCTGAGATGGCATTGTTTGTTACAGAACTTGCTGCTGGGTATTACAGCCTTAATTTTATTCAGGAGACAGGTTGTGACAGATTCTATCAGTATAACAGAACTATGTTGAGAGATAATTCGCGTAATAGATTATTGGATGAGATAAATGGTGATTAATTGTACTTTATAAAAAAATAATATTTTCTATATTGCAATGTACCACCATAATGGAATATATTAGGAAGTGAATTTTCTAATATCACATATTCAGATTATATTGTCGAAAGGAAAAAGTATGCTCGAGTTAAAACAAATTAGAAAAAGCTATGATACAGGATTTGCATCAGTGGAGGCTCTTAAGGGCATTGATTTAAGATTCAGGGATTGCGAATTTGTTTCAGTGCTTGGTCAGTCGGGTTGTGGAAAGACAACACTTCTTAATATTATAGGAGGTCTTGACCAGTACACATCAGGTGATTTAAAGATTAATGGTAAATCTACTAAAGATTTTAAAGACAGAGATTGGGATGCCTATCGTAATAATTCTATCGGTTTTGTGTTCCAGAGTTACAATCTTATTCCGCATCAGACAGTGCTTGCGAATGTTGAACTTGCACTTACGCTTTCCGGCGTATCTAAGGCAGAGAGAAAGAAGCGTGCTATAGAAGCACTTGAGAAGGTTGGTTTGGGAGAGCATATTCACAAGAAACCTAATCAGATGTCAGGTGGACAGATGCAGCGAGTTGCCATTGCCAGAGCGATTGTCAATAACCCTGATATTCTTCTTGCTGATGAGCCTACAGGTGCTCTTGATACAGAGACAAGTGTTCAGATTATGAATATCTTGAAGGAGATTGCAAAGGACAGACTTATTATTATGGTAACACATAATCCTGACCTTGCTAATGAGTACTCTACGAGAATAATCAGACTCCTTGATGGTAATATAATTGATGACAGTAATCCGTATACTGAGGAGCAGATGGAAGCTGATATTATTGCTGCTAAGGAGGCTAAAGAAGCAGCACAGAAAGCGGCGGCTAATGGAGTAAAGAAAGAGAAAAAGCCAAAGACATCTATGTCATTTTTAACTGCACTTTCTTTAAGTATGAACAACCTTCTTACTAAAAAGGCTAGAACTTTCCTTACTGCATTTGCAGGCAGTATCGGCATTATCGGTATTGCGTTAATTCTTTCTATCTCTAACGGTGTACAGGTGTATATTGACAGAGTACAGAGAGATACGTTGTCCAGTTATCCAATACAGCTTCAGGCAGAGTCGGTTGACATAGGTGGTCTTGTACAGAACATGGCTGGAAAACGTACGGATAAAGAAGAACATGATTTGGATAAGGTTTACAGTAACGATATTATGATGGATGTTGTTAATGCTATGGTTGCTGAGGTTAAGAGC
This sequence comes from Lachnospira sp., assembly GCA_017397445.1. GTDB lineage: Bacteria > Bacillota > Clostridia > Lachnospirales > Lachnospiraceae > Lachnospira. The sequence continues at coordinate 8,513 of JAFQIQ010000037.1, read as the reverse complement.
AATAACCTTAAGGAATTTAAGAAATTCATAGAAAGTGGCAAGACAAACATCAATGAATATGTAAGTGATATTCAGTATACATATAATGTTCCATTGTATGTGTATATGAAAGATACTTCTGATGGTGTTAAGCAGCTTAACCCAAGTACGGTTATGGAAGGTATGATGGGAATGTCGTCTTCAGACAGTATATCTTCCATGGCAGGAATGAGCAATACAAGTGTGTGGAGTAAACTTCTTAATAATCAGGAGATACTTAACGAACAGTATGATGTTATTGCCGGTTCTTGGCCAAGCAATTACAATGAAGTTGTATTGGTAGTAAGTGAGTACAATGAGATTGATGATTTTACATTGTATTCATTAGGTTTTAAGGATCCGGATGAAATTAATGAGATTTTTAAGGCTATCATGGCTGGTAAGGAATATGAAACAGAGTCTATTGAACTTACATACGAAGAGATTCTTAACACAACATTTAAGTTATTGCTTCCGACAGACATGTACGAATATAACAAAGTCACAAAGACATGGGCAGATATGTCTGATGATGACGATTATATGAAAAAGGTGGTAGATGGAGCGGAAGAGATTAAGATCTCAGGAATTATCAGACCGAACCCGGATGCTGTTAATACATCGATTGTCAGTGGTATCGGTTATACTAATGACCTTACTCTTCATATGATAGAGGAAATTAATAAGACTGATATTGTAAAGCAACAGCTTGAAAATGATGAAGTGGATGTGTTTACCGGAATTCCTTTTGATAATAACAAAGATACTCCAATAACAATTGAAGATGTTAAGGCATATATTGCAACACTTCCTGAGGCTGAGCAGGCACAGTTGAATGCAATGCTTAGTCAGATGCCGGAGGAAAAAGTTGTTGAGATGTTTAAGGAATCTCTTAAGGCCCAGACAACTAATGCCACTTTGGATATTAATAAGACGATACTTGGTATTACTTCAGAAGATACACCATATGCAATTGATATTTATCCTAAAGATTTTGAGAATAAAGAACTAATAGAGGATATAATATCACAGTATAATGCTGATGTTATTGCTGATGGAAGAGAAGAGGATGAGATTAGTTATACAGATTACGTTGGTATTATGATGTCGTCTGTTACTACAATTATCAATGCAATTTCTGCTGTACTTATTGCGTTTGTAGCGATTTCTCTTGTTGTATCATCAATTATGATTGCTATTATTACTTATATTTCAGTTCTTGAGAGAACTAAAGAAATTGGTGTTCTTAGAAGTATTGGTGCTTCAAAGAAGGATGTATCGAGAGTATTTAATGCAGAAACTATGATAGAAGGTTTTGTATCTGGTGCACTTGGTATAGGCGTTACACTGCTTCTTTGCATACCGGCGAATATCATAATTAAGAATATTACAGATATATCTAATCTTGCAAAGTTACCTGTTGCGGGTGGTATTATACTTGTTATAATAAGTATTGTGCTTACAATGCTTGCAGGATTTATTCCGGCTAAGATGGCGGCAAAGAAAGACCCTGTTGTGGCACTCAGAAGTGAGTAAATAATTATATTGGCAGTCGGTTTGTATCTATAAGTGGCAGACCGGCTGCTTGTGTTTATGGAGAGTTAAAAATGGATAATAAAGAATTTTTGGGAACAGAGCCGGTTGGAAGGTTGCTGTTCAAGCTGGCATTGCCTTCGGTGGTGGCACAGCTTGTGAATATGCTATATAATATTATTGACAGAATTTATATAGGGCATATGCCAGAGGTTGGAAGTCTTGCTTTAACCGGGGTCGGAGTGTGTATGCCACTTATTATGATTGTATCTGCGTTTGCTGCACTTGTGGGTTCCGGGGGTGCACCTAGAGCATCTATATTTATGGGGAAGAAAGATGTAGAGTCAGCAGAAAGAACATTGGGCGGATGTTTTGTGTTGCAGATTATTATCTCTGTAATTCTTACAATTATACTATTGGTTTTTAATGAGGATCTGCTTCTTGCATTTGGTGCAAGTGAGAATACTATTAAGTTTGCCACAGATTATATGAGCATATATGCGATTGGTACTATATTTGTGCAGTTGACTTTAGGAATGAATGCTTTCATAACAGCTCAAGGGTTTGCCAAAATAAGTATGATTACAGTTGTTATAGGAGCTGTTTGTAATATCATTCTTGACCCTGTGTTTATATTTGGATTTAATATGGGTGTTAAGGGTGCAGCATTGGCTACAATTATTTCACAGGGAATATCGTCTGTATGGGTTGTGCGATTTTTATTTGGAAAGAAAACCTTGTTGAGACTTAAAATGCAATATCTTAGGTTATCGCCAGCCATAGTTTTGCCGTGTGTGGCATTGGGTCTTTCGACGTTTATTATGCAATCCAGCGAAAGTGTTATAGCGATATGTTTTAACTCATCGCTTTTGAAGTACGGAGGAGATATTGCAGTTGGTGCAATGACGATTCTTACCAGTGTTATGCAATTTGCTATGTTGCCTATGCAGGGGATAGGCCAAGGGGCACAGCCTATAACCAGCTACAATTATGGAGCGAACAATATGGACAGGGTAAAGAAAACATTTAGAATTCTATTAACTGTATGCCTTAGCTATTCCTGTGTGTTTTGGTTAGCGGTACAGTTAGTTCCGGAGCTGTTTGCAGGCATATTCAGTTCAGATGCGGCACTTATTGAATTCACAGGGAGAGCGTTGAAAGTATACTGTGGCGGAATGTTCCTTTTTGGAATACAGATAGCGTGTCAGATGACATTTGTGGCAATAGGAAGCGCCATAAGTTCCATTATAGTTGCTATAGTGCGTAAGTTTGTATTATTGTTGCCACTTATCTATATTGTACCGGGTTTTGTTGCTGACAAAACAATGGGTGTATATATGGCAGAGCCTGTTGCGGATATAATTGCAGTTACATTTACGGCAATATTATTCACATTTCAATTTAAAAAAGCCCTTGCCAAGAAAGCACTTGTTGAAGAGAGCACTTAACGAAACTGCATCTCTGTGAGTGCAGTTGAGTTTAGTACTGCTACGTTTTTTAACAAGCGGGAGCGGGTTTGCAGGATACATGGCCACTGTTATATGGCATCACGATATTTATATACTATGGAGGATCTATGAAATATTTGATTGATACGCATACTCATACTATAGCCAGCGGTCATGCGTATAACACTATAGATGAGATGACGAGGAAAGCGGCAGAGTTGGGACTTGCTAATATAGGTATAACGGAGCATGCTCCAAAGATGTGGGGAAGCTGTGGAGTTCTATACTTTAGCAATCTGAAGGTTGTGCCACGAGAAAAATATGGTGTAAGACGCTATATGGGGTGTGAGGCTAATATAATGGATTTTACCGGTAAATTAGATTTGCCGGATAAAATACTGTCACAGATGGATATTGTTATCGCCAGTTTTCATACACCGTGTATTAAGGCTGGAAGTGTTGAAGAGAATACAGCGGCTTTGATTGAAGTTATTAAGAATCCGCTGGTGCACATTGTGGGACATCCTGATGACAGCAGATATCCGATAGATATGGAGGCTGTTGTAAAGGCTGCGAAAGAGTATCATAAACTTTTGGAATTAAACAATACGTCTCTTAGACCTATAGGACCAAGACTTAATGCAAGAGATAATGATATTCAGTTACTTGAAATGTGTAAGCAGTACGGAGTATGCATTTCGCTGGGAAGTGATGCTCATATAGAGGAAGATATATGCAATTTTGCATTGGCGGAAGAGTTGCTCAAAGAAGTGGATTTTCCTGAAAGTCTCATAGCTAACATGGATATGGAGCTTATGAATTCTTATCTTTTGGCGAATAAGTAATTAAAATACAAAAAAATTGCAAAAAATACAAACTTACTCTTTACTTCCTGACTTTACTGTGTTAAACTGACAAGGATTAGTAATAAATGTGACAAATATGTATGAGTATTTTTCGCAGGATAATGTACTTGGAGGAAATGGATATGAATAACAAAATAAAGACACCGGCTGTAGAGCAGCTTTTTGAAGCAGTACTTTGCTTGAAGAATATGGATGAGTGCTTTGGCTTTTTTGAAGACATCTGTACAATTAACGAACTGTTATCGTTGTCACAGCGTTTTGAAGTAGCAAAGATGCTTAGAGAAAAGAAAACTTACCTTGATATCGCAGAGAAGACAGGTGCTTCAACTGCAACGATAAGCCGTGTTAACAGATCTCTTAATTATGGTAATGATGGTTATGATATGGTTTTCGAAAGAATGGGAATTATAGAAAATGATAATGAATAATTAAAAGAACGGAGTGGGATAGAAATCTCACTCCGTTAATTTTTATTTTTTATCTTTTTTGGATTTGTCTTTTTTAGGCTTGTCCGGTTCTGCCGGTGCATGTTTGGCATTGTAGTCATCAATAAGTGTTTCGATAAGGTTCTTTTTAAGATAGACATCGAAACTCAGCATACTGACAAGGTAGAACATATTGAGGAAATTCTTGGATTCAGAATCTTCCATATCTGAAACACTGGTATCTGCCAGCTTAGCCTTGCTTATTACATCTTTTGATAATGAACCTATCTGTGATTTGCACATCTCGTATACATCTTCATAAATAGCATCCAAATCTGATTTTGAAGAAGAATCTGTTGCGAAAAAATTCTCTGTTAAAGGGTTGAGAAGCTTTTGAATATCGCTAATGCAGAGGATGTTCTTAAAGTAGTAGATAAATGCCAAAAGATAAAGATGATCTTTTGAGTATTTCTTCTTTTCCGGCGGAGGAAGAAGATCGTTCTTTGTATAGTTGTTAATCATGGTTTTTGTAAGAATCTTATCATCTTCATGGCGTTTGCAGTCGCTGAGATGTTCGTCCATAAAGGTTGTCACCTGATCCATATACAAGTTGATGTTTGGAACATCGCCAGGCTTTATATAATTGATTTTAGAAAGTTTCTTTAAAACTGACATAAGAAACTCGGTATTTTCTCTGTTCATAATAAAGTTCCCCTATAGTACAAAATTAAATCAAATTATATTATATAGTATTAAAAACCAGATATCAAGAGCCGAAAGAAAGAATATTTTAACAATTATTTAACATTTTTTGAAAAAATGTATTGACAGAATGTAAAAATTGTATTACTGTATTATTGTATTAAGCAACTAGTACAATAATACAGTATTAAAATCTGGATAATTAAGTTAACGGGAGGTGTTTGTTTGGAGTGGAAGTTTAATTCAGAAGCCCCTATCTATCTCCAGATTATGGAGCAGATAAAGGCACAGATAGCAACCGGTGTATTAAAGCCGGGGCAGAAGATTGCTGCCGTTAGAGAAATTGCACTTGAAGCAGGTGTTAATCCTAATACAGTTCAGAAAGCGCTTTCAGAATTGGAGAGGGAAGGTTTCTTATATTCGGAAAGAACGGCAGGCAGGTTTGTATCTGATAATAAGGAGAAAGCTGAAAATGTTCAAAGCGAACTGTGTAAGCAGTATATGGACGCATTTACTGAGAATATGGGAAAGCTTGGATATTCGCCTAAGGAGGCTGCCAAAAAGTATAGTGAATACGTTGAATAGGAATATGGAGGGATTAATTATGAGTATGTTGATAGGCGTTAAGGGTCTTCACAAAAAATATGGGAAGAAACCGGTTTTGAAAGGTCTTAATCTTGAACTGAAGAGTGGTAGAATTATTGGATTACTTGGACCTAACGGAAGTGGAAAGAGTACTTTTATTAAATGTCTTGCAGGGGTTTTGACTCCTAATGAAGGCGAAATTACCATAGCAGGAAAAAAGGTTGGGATTGAGACAAAGGAAATAGTTTCATATCTTCCGGAGAGAACATATTTTTCACCTAATATGAAAGTGAAGGAAACTATTGAGTTTTTTAAGGATTTTTATAAGGACTTTAGAGAAGAAAGAGCAATGGATTTGCTTTCTAAGCTTGATATTTCTTTAGATTCAAAGATTAAGCATCTTTCTAAAGGAACAAGAGAAAAAGTTCAATTGGTTCTTGTTATGAGCAGGGAGGCAAAGTTATATCTGCTTGACGAACCGATTGGTGGTGTAGACCCTGCGGCGAGGGACTATATTTTGAAAACGATTCTTACTAATTATAGCGAGGAGGCAAGCGTTATAATTTCAACACATCTTATAAGTGATGTGGAAAATGTACTGGATGATGTAATATTTATTCAGAACGGAGAGATTGCGTTAAGTTCAAGTGTTGATGATATAAGAGAAAAGAACGGTAAAAGCGTAGATGCTTTGTTTAGGGAGGTGTTCGCATGTTAGGTAAGTTGATAAAGTGGGAGTTTAGAGCAAATGCAGGTCTGTTTTTCGGAATGTATTTTTTTGCACTGATATGTGCGGCACTAAGTAATATTGCAGGTGCGATTAGAGAGAAAACAGGAAATGGAACAATTTCTATATTCTTTTCAAGCACATGTATGATAATGACGTTATTGGCAATTGTTGCGATGTTTGCAGTGATTGTTATTGTGAGTGTGACGAGATATTATGATAATCTGGTTAAAGATCAGGGATACCTTATGCATACAATTCCTGTAAAGCCATGGCAACTTCATATCACTAAGCTTATAGTACCGATGGTGTGGCTGGCGGGTGCCGTGCTTGTAGCATTGTTGTCTGTGACGGCAGCAACACGGACTATGTTTAGTTTTAGTGAAATATTTGATACAATATTTAGAAGTGAAGATTCATCTAAGATTATTGGATTGATCGGATATATGATTGTGGCAGTGATTAGTGGCTTTAGCATATTTTACGTATGTATTAACCTGGGAAGCTTGTCAGCAACCAGCAAGGGACTTATGGGATTTGTGTCATATATCGTAATATATTTTATTAATCAGGCTCTTAATCTGGTAGCAATGGTAGTGGCAATGTTAATAGTATTCTCAGGAGAGGCAGATGTGTGGGCTGTTTTGAATTCAGATGTTCCGCCAAATGGTTTTATTGAAGCGACATTTGTTGCTGCGGGTATAGTGAGTGTAATATGCATAGTTGTGTATAATCTTATCTCTATGTATATTCTTAAGAATAAAGTTAATCTTGAATAATGGCATTACAGGTGAGGTCGGGAGTTTTACACAAGATTCCCGACTTTTATTCTTGTGAATAAATATTAAAGAAAAGTGTATAATTATTAATGAATTATAAATAGTTATTAACAATTAAAATAAGTAGTGACATTTTTCGCAAGTTAGTATATAATTACAGTATCGTTGAAAAACGAAATAATTTTTAATGTGTCGAAAGACATTTATGGAGGGAAAAAATATGGGTATTTTAACAAGATTCAAGGACATTATGGCATCTAACATCAACGCATTGCTTGATAAGTGTGAGGATCCGGAGAAGATGATCGACCAGTACATGAGAAACATGGAGAAGGATCTTGGTGAGGTTAAGGCAGAAACAGCATCAGTTATGGCTGATGAGACAAGAGCTAAGAGAGAGCTTGATGAGTGCAACGAGCAGATTGCTAAGATGCAGGCATATGCTGAGAAGGCATTGGCAGCAGGTAACGAGAATGACGCAAGAACATTCCTTGAGAAGAAGCAGCAGCTTGCGGGAACACAGACTGCATTACAGAATGCATACAATGTAGCAGCAGCTAACGCTCAGAAGATGCGTGATATGCATGACAAGCTTGTTAAGGATATTGAAGCACTTGAGGCTAGAAGAGATGCCATTAAGGCAACTGTAAAGGCAGCAAAGGCACAGGAGAAGATTAATAAGGTTGGTTCAAGCGTAACAGGCGCTGCTAACAATATGGAAGCGTTCGAGAGAATGGAAGCTAAGGCTAACAAGATGCTTGATGAGGCTAATGCTATGGCAGAACTCAATATGTCACAGGCAGAGTCAAGCATTGATGACCTTGCAGCTAAGTATGAGACTATGCCTAATAACTCAGCAGTTGATGATGAGTTAGCAGCTTTAAAGGCTAAGATGGGCTTATAATTTAACTTGGTGATTGGATTTCAATTACATAGCCGGGTGTGTTTAGGCACACCCGGATTTTGAAATATTTAGGATATTTTTCTTTGAGAGGAGAAACATCATGGGTTTATTTGACAAGCAATTTGCCAATGTCGTTGAATGGGAAGAATACAGAGACGACGTCATATTCTGGAAATGGACTAACAGAGAGATTAAAAAGGGAAGCCGCCTTATTGTAAGACCGGGTCAGGATGCTATCTTTATGTACAACGGTGTTATGGAAGGTATATTTAAGGAGGAATGAAGTTTCGACATCGAGTCAGATATTATTCCGTTCCTTTCAACACTCAAGGGCTTTAAGTTTGGTTTCAACAGTGGAATCAGAGCAGAAGTATTATTTGTTAATACAAAGGAGTTTACAGTTAAGTGGGGTACTAAGAACCCTATTAATATTCCGACACCGGCATTGCCGGGCGGTATGCCAATTCGTTCATTTGGTACATTTAACTTTAAGGTAGATGATTACGTTGCACTTATTGATAAGGTA
>JAFQIQ010000036.1 GCA_017397445.1 Lachnospira sp. | reverse complement strand
TTCAAAATTGTGTTATAATAAGTTCAATAGCAGGTGAGACGAAAAGTGAAAAGCGTGTTTGTATGTGGATTTTCTTTAGATTTTGCCTGCGAGGAATTTAACGTAAAGGAGTTGGGCATCATGCGTTTTATTATTACAGGAAGAAATATCGATGTAACAGAAGGGTTGAAGTCAGCAGTGGAGGAGAAGCTTGGAAAGCTTGACCGATTCTTTGCTCCGGAGACAGAGGTACATGTAACACTTAGTGTTGAGAAAGAGAGGCAGAAGATTGAGGTTACAATCCCTGTTAAGGGCAATGTAATCAGAAGTGAACAGGTTAGCAGTGATATGTACGTATCAATTGATCTTGTTGAGGAGATTATTGAACGTCAGTTAAAGAGATATAAGAACAGAATTGTGGATAAGCAGCACAATTCAGCAGTGTTTGCTCCTGAGTATGTGGAGAAGGATTATGAGGATGCTGACGAGGTGAAGATTATCAGAACAAAGAAGTTTGGTATCAAACCTATGGATCCTGAAGAGGCATGTGTTCAGATGGAGTTGTTGGGACATGATTTCTATGTTTTCTTTAATGCGGAGACAGAGGAAGTTAATGTTGTTTACAAGAGAAAGGGTAACACATACGGATTGATTGAACCGGAATTAGATTAATTCAATTGAGTAATTAACGTTAACAGACTACCACTTAAGAGCAGTTATAGATTGTTTTTTAAGTGGTAGTTTTTTTGTTTTTGGTGTTTGTTAACATTTTCTTAATATATCCTTAACTTTCATACTCTTGCCTAAATGTTCAAATAGTGGTACAATTACTTATAATTTTTAGCTATTATTAAGGAGATTAGGAAAGATGGGATTAATCCAGAAGTTATTTGGAACACATAGTCAGCATGAGCTTAAGCGTATCAATCCGATTGCTGATAAGGTTGAAAGTTATCGCGAGGCTTATGGGGCTTTAAGTGATGAAGAATTAAAGGGTAAGACCAGGGAATTCAAGGATAGATTAAGCAAAGGAGAGACTTTAGATGACATTTTGCCGGAAGCATACGCGGCTGTAAGAGAAGCCGGAAAGCGTGTGCTTGGTATGGAACACTATAGAGTTCAGATTATTGGTGGTATTGTACTTCATCAGGGGCGTATCGCAGAGATGCGTACAGGTGAAGGTAAGACATTGGTTTCTACATTGCCGGCATATCTTAATGCGCTTACTGAGGAAGGCGTATTGGTTGTTACAGTTAAGGATTACCTTGCAAAGCGAGATTCAGAGTGGATGGGCCAGATTCATGAGTTTTTGGGTCTTTCAGTAGGTGTTGTTTTGCATGATATGAATGATGATGAAAGACGTGCTGCGTATGCGTGCGATATCACATATGTAACTAATAATGAATTGGGCTTTGATTATCTTCGTGATAATATGGCTATTTATAAGGAGCAGCTCGTGCTTCGTAATCTTAAGTACTGTATTATCGATGAGGTCGATTCAGTACTTATTGATGAGGCTAGAACTCCGCTCATTATCTCAGGTTCAAGCGGAAAGTCTACAAAGTTATATGAACTTTGTGACCTTTTGGCACGCCAGCTTCACAGAGGTGAGTACAAGGGTGAGCTTACTAAGATGCAGGCTATTATGGGCGAAGAGCTTGAGGAAGACGGTGACTTTATAGTTAATGAAAAAGATAAGGTTGTTAACCTCACAGAGCAGGGTGTTCATAATGTAGAGAGATTCTTCCACATTGATAATTATGCTGATCCTGAGAATCTTGAGATTCAGCATCATGTTATATTAGCCCTTCGTGCACATAATCTTATGTTCAGAGACCAGGATTATGTTGTTAAGGATGATCAGGTTCTTATTGTAGATGAATTTACAGGCCGTATTATGTCCGGACGCCGTTATTCAGATGGCCTTCATCAGGCTATTGAGGCAAAGGAGCATGTTAAGGTTAAAAGAGAGAGTAAGACTCTTGCAACAATTACTTTCCAGAATTTCTTTAATAAATTCGAAAAGAAGTCAGGTATGACAGGTACAGCCCTTACAGAGGAAAAGGAATTCAGAGAAATCTATGGCATGGATGTAGTTGAGATTCCTACTAATAAGCCTGTAGCCAGAGTGGATCTTAATGATGCTGTATATAAGACAAAGAAGGGCAAGTTCGAGGCCGTTGTTGAATCTATTGAAGAGTCATATGCCAGTGGTCAGCCTGTCTTGGTTGGTACTATAACTATTGAGACATCAGAGCTTATAAGTTCAATGCTTAGAAAGAAAGGTATTCCTCATAGCGTACTTAATGCGAAGTATCATGAGAGAGAGGCCGAGATTGTTGCTGAGGCAGGAAAGCATGGCGCAGTAACTATTGCTACTAATATGGCCGGTCGTGGTACTGATATTAAGCTTGATGATGAAGCTAAGGCAGCCGGAGGGCTTAAGATTATCGGTACAGAAAGACATGATTCAAGACGTATTGATAACCAGTTGCGCGGACGTGCCGGTCGTCAGGGTGATCCGGGTGAATCGAGATTTTACATTTCATTGGAAGATGATCTTATGAGATTGTTCGGCCAGGAGAGACTTATGAGCGTGTTTAATGCGCTTGGCGTAAGTGAATCTGACCAGATAGAGCATAAGATGTTAAGTGGTGCTATTGAAAAGGCACAGCAGAGAATAGAGACTAATAACTATGGTATAAGAAGCCATTTGCTTCAGTATGACCAGGTTATGAACGAACAAAGAGAAATTATTTATGCAGAGCGTAACCGAGTTCTTAACGGTGAGAGCATGCGCAGTTCTGTAATTAAGATGATTACTGATTTTGTTGAAGGTGTTGTTAATCGTTGTATCGGTGAGGATGCCAATGCCGGCGAGTGGGATTACAATGAGCTCAACGAGCTGTTGATACCTACAGTTCCAATTGAGCCGATTCAGTATGATGAAAGCATAAAGAATAAGAATCAGTTGCTTCACAGCATCAAAGAAAGTGCCATCAAGCTTTATGAGAGTAAAGAAGCCGAATTTACAGAGGCAGAGCAGATAAGAGAGATAGAGCGAGTTGTACTTCTTAAGGTAATCGACCGCAAGTGGATGGATCATATCGATGACATGGAACTTTTGAAGCAGGGTATTGGTTTGCAGGCGTATGGTCAGAAGGATCCTGTTCTTCAGTATAAGATGATGGGATATGATATGTTTGAAGATATGACCAATGCTATTACTGATGATGTTGTGAGATTGCTTATGCATATCGAAGTAGAGCATAAGGTAGAGCGTGAGCAGGTGGCTAAGGTTACAGGTACTAATAAGGATGAAGGTCCTTCTGTTAAAGCACCGGCTAAGAGAGCTGAGAAGAAAGTATATCCTAATGATATGTGTCCGTGCGGAAGCGGTAAGAAATATAAGAACTGCTGTGGAAGACAGGCGTAAGCTGTGTGTTGCACATAATGGATATAGGTGAGGAGTAAAAAGTGGTAGAATTAGATCAGTTTAGATACAGAATTTCGGGTTATGATAAGCCTCTTGCACAGATTAAGCAGTCGTTAGACCTTGATAATAAGCAGAAGCGAATCGAAGAGCTTGAGGCTGATATGGAAGCACCGGGCTTTTGGGATGATCCTGATAAGTCGCAAAAAGCGATGAAGGAGCTTAAAGGTTTAAAGGATGCATTTGAAAAATATAACGAATTAGTTAGTGGTCTTGAGGATGCGAGAACTCTTATTGAGATGGCAGACGAGGAGAATGATGCGTCGCTTATTCCAGAGGTTGAAAGTGAAATTACAACATTTGAGGAGAAGATGGAAGCTCTTAGAGTTGAGACGCTTTTGTCAGGAGAGTATGATAAGGATAATGCTATCTTAACACTTCATGCGGGTGCCGGCGGTACGGAGGCCTGTGACTGGTGTTCTATGTTACTTCGTATGTATACAAGATGGGCAGATGCTAATGGATATTCAACACAGACTATCGACTATCTTGATGGTGAGGAAGCCGGAGTTAAGAGTGTTACTATCGAGATTACGGGCGATAATGCCTATGGACATTTAAAGTCGGAGCATGGAGTGCACAGATTAGTAAGAATTTCGCCTTTCAATGCAGCGGGCAAGAGACAAACTTCCTTTGTTTCATGCGATGTTATGCCGGATATTGATGAGGATGTTGATGTTGAGATTAATGAAGAAGATTTGAGAATTGACACATACCGTGCCAGCGGTGCCGGCGGTCAGCATATTAACAAGACTTCTTCGGCTATTCGAATTACGCATAATCCGACAGGCGTTGTTGTTCAGTGCCAGAGTGAACGTTCACAGCATCAGAACAAGGACAAGGCTATGCAGATGTTAAAAGCAAAGCTTTATCTTATGAAGCAGCAGGAAAATGCTGAGAAAACTTCAGATATTCGTGGAGATGTTAAGGATATTAACTTTGGAAACCAGATCAGAAGTTATGTGTTACAGCCATATACTATGGTAAAAGACCATAGAACTAATAAAGATATTGGCAATGCACAGAGTGTATTGGATGGTAATATTAATCCGTTTATTAATGCATATCTTACTTGGGTTAGCACAGGTGTTAAGGCTGGAGAAGATGAGTAAGTAACATTTTAATATAATATTAATTACAGCGGATAAACCGCGGCGAGGAGGTATCTATGGCAAATTATATTAAACCGGTAGTGTTTAAGTTGGGTAATGAGTTGTATGGTGTGGATATTAATATGGTTAGAGGTATTGAAAACCAGCTTAATATTGTTCCGGTACCTAATGCAATTTCTTACGTAAAGGGTATTATTAATCTTAGAGGTGAAGTTGTACCGATATACAGCCTTAAGAGAAAATTCAATATGCCGGATACAACGCCGCTGAGAAGTTGTATTATTATTAACCTTGAGCAGACATTACTTGCTTTAGAGGTTGATGAGGTTGTGGAAATCGGTCAGTTGGATGATAAAAATATTACTCCAATGCCGACAATCGTTAAGAAAGAGGATACAATGTATCTTGACAGAGTGGCTAATGTTGACGGAAAGCTTATTATTTTGTTGGATGTTAATAAGCTGCTTACAGAGGACGAAGTTGAGAGTGTAATTAAACTTGCGGAGGATTTACAGTAGATGATTAAGAAATTACAGTCCTTTGACAGAAGTGCCGGAATTCTTATGGCGATTAGCAGTTTGCCATCTCCTTACGGTATCGGAACATTTGGCAAAGCGGCTTATGATTTTGTGGATTTTGTAAGTGCATGTAACCATAAGTATTGGCAGGTGCTGCCAATGGGACCTACTACATATGGAGACAGTCCGTATCAGTCTTATTCTGCATTTGCGGGTAATCCGTATTTTGTAGATTTGGATGTTCTTATACAGGAGGGGTTACTGGTACCGGAGGAAGTAAATACTATCCAGTGGGATGGTCATCCGGAGTATGTGGACTACGAAAGAATGTATAATTACCGATATCCGGTTCTTAGAAAGGCATTTTCAAGATTTAATGATAAGCTTATAGAAAGCAAAGTTAAACTGGCTGCAGGGCTTCCGGAGTACAAATGTTACGAAAACTTTGAGAAGGCCAATGTTGACTGGCTTGAAGATTATGCATTGTTTATGGCGCTGAAGCTTCATTATGAATATCGTGCATGGTCGGACTGGGATGAGGATATTAAGAAAAGAGAGCCTGCTGCAATTAAAAAGTATAAAGAAGAATTGAAGGAAGATATTGATTTCTTTAAGTTCATCCAGTACGAGTTTGACAAGCAGTGGACTAAGCTGAAAATGTATGCCAATAAGAAGGGCATTGAGATAATAGGCGATATTCCTATATATATGGGATATGACAGTGCTGATGTATGGGCGAACAGTGGGGAGTTCCTTTTGGATGAGAATCTTACGCCTACAAAGGTTGCAGGCGTACCGCCTGATGCGTTTTCTGACCTCGGACAGAAGTGGGGCAATCCGCTTTACAACTGGAACAAGATGGAAGATGATGGTTTTGTATGGTGGAGAAAACGTATGCAGCATTCTGCTAAGTTGTATGATGTTATCCGTATAGACCATTTTATAGGAATTGTAAAGTACTATACTATACCGGCTGAATCTCCGGATGCCAGGGAAGGCTGTTATGCAGACGGACCGGCCCAGAAGCTTTTGGATGTTATTAATGATGCAATAGGAAGTAAAAAAATTATTGCAGAGGATTTGGGAGTTGCATTGCCGGAAGTTGATGCCATATTAGAGGCAAATAATTATCCTTCTATGAAGGTGCTTGAGTTTGCTTTCGGAGGAGACAGAAAGAATCCGCATCTTCCTTATAACTACAAGAAGAATTGTGTAGTGTATGGAGGAACCCACGACAATGAAACACTTATGGGATATTTTAGTGACCACGGTGAGTGGGAATTAGGATATGCATTTGATTATCTTGATACAAGAGATAGAGCCCGTATGGTGGACAATGTTTTCCGTCTTGCATATGGCAGTGTTGCTGACTTGGTAATATTTGCGACGCAGGATATACTTAAACTTGGTAATCAGGCTCGTATGAATACACCATCAAGTTTTGGAGATAATTGGAAGTGGCGTATGCTTCCGGGGGCACTTAACGACAAGCATATTAATGATATGAGATATCTTGCCAGTGTATTTGGAAGATAAATGTAATTACATAATGTTTTAAGGTATAATGGCGGGCTGAAAGGTTCGCCATTAATTTTAGGGGATTGTATTGAAGGAGCGGTATATGAAGAAGAAAATATTAGTTGCGGTGCTGGTGTGTCTGGCCATAGTTGTGGTTTTGGGTGTTAAGATGGGCGTGGATGCCTATACGGCTAAGAAGCAGGCGGAGCAGGAGGCGTACGAAGCAAGAAATGAGGCGAAGGACTATGCATATTGGCTCAAAGAATATGGTTCCTTTGAGTACTGGGAGCAAAAATTAATAATTGACGAAGATACGATGAAGCAAGAGGAAATTATTCTTGTAGATACTTATGAAGAATTTGAAACTTTAAAGGCGGAGATTGTTGAGACTACTGAAGCACAAGAAGACGGACGATATTATCTGGATTATATAAACAAGATTGGAACATATGATGAGGCTTTCTTTGAAGAAAATGATTTGATAATGGGGTTCTATTATTTGGGCTCCACATCTATTTCCTTCAAATTTAAGAGATTAGACGTAGTTGATGGCGTTGGTAAAGTTGTAATTGAAAAGAAGGTGCCCAAGGCATATAACGATATGGTTACTTATTGGACTCTATTAGTTGAAGTGAGCAAAGAAAATGGAATAAAATCTGTTGAATAATGTACCAAATTACAAAACATTCCAAATAGGGGTTGCATTTATTATTCTAATGTGTTATATTCTCTCTACGGAAAACAAATGTATTTTGTAGACGAACAACAGAAAGACAAATGTATGCGTAGGAGAAACATATATGTCAGAAGAGAGTAAGTATTATGTTGTAAAGCAAAAGGCATTGCCGGAAGTTTTGCTTAAAGTAGCACAGGCGAACAGGCTGATTGAAACTAAGGGAATATCCATTGCGGATGCTACGGAACAGGTGGGTATAAGCAGAAGTTCTTATTATAAGTATAAGGATGATATATTCCCGTTCCGTGATAATGTAAAGGGTAGAACAATAACATTTGTATTGTCAATGGATGATGAGCCGGGATTGTTATCAATGGTGTTAAAGAAAGTTGCAGAGTTTCATGCGAACATCCTTACAATCCATCAGACTATACCGGTTAACGGAGTGGCATCCCTTACATTGAGCGTTGATATATTGCCGTCAACGGGAGATTCGGCCGCAATGGTTGAGGAAATTGAGGCACTGGCAGGAGTCAGATACCTTAAGATATTAAGCCGCGAATAAATAAGTAAACACTTCGCCCTAATAAATTAGTGCTCGTGTTAACTTGGTGAGTTTGCAAGCAAACTCACAATATATATAAGTTTTCTACGAGTTTGCAAGCAAACTCGCATATATAAATTTAGAAAGGTTAGGTTTTAGTTATGGCTAAAATAGCAGTATTAGGTTATGGTACAGTAGGTTCAGGTGTTGTGGAGGTTTTAGAGACTAATGCAGCATCTATCACAAAGAAGGCAGGAGAAGCAGTTGAAGTTAAGTATGTTCTTGACTTGAGAGATTTCCCTGGCGATCCGATTCAGGAAAAGATTGTTCATGATGTGGACATTATTATAAATGACCCTGAGGTTAGCGTAGTTGTTGAGGTTATGGGTGGCGTTGAGCCGGCTTGCACATTTGTTAAGAAGGCACTTGAGGCAGGCAAGAGCGTTTGTACATCAAACAAGGCACTTGTTGCTGCTCATGGTCCTGAGCTTATTGCTATGGCGAAGGAAAAGAATATCAACTTTATGTTTGAGGCATCAGTTGGCGGTGGTATTCCAATTATCAGACCACTTAACCAGTGTTTGACAGCTGAT
The DNA here is from genome assembly GCA_017397445.1 of Lachnospira sp. Lineage (GTDB taxonomy): Bacteria > Bacillota > Clostridia > Lachnospirales > Lachnospiraceae > Lachnospira. The sequence continues at coordinate 12,235 of JAFQIQ010000036.1, read as the reverse complement.
GAGGTTACACAGGTAACTGGTATCCTTAATGGAACTACTAACTACATACTTACAAAGATGAGCAAGGAAGGATGTTCATATGATGAGACTCTTAAGGAGGCTCAGGCACTCGGTTATGCAGAGCGTAATCCTGAGGCTGATGTTGAGGGACATGATGCCTGCAGAAAGATTGCTATTCTTACATCTTTGTATACAGGAAAGACAGTTAAGTTTGAGGAGATTACAACAGAAGGTATTACTAAGATTAGTACAGCAGACTTTAAGTATGCTGAGAAGCTTGGTTGTGTAGTTAAGCTCCTTGGTACATCAAGAAGAGATGGTGATAAGGTATATGCTATGACAGCACCATTTATGATTAATGCGTCTCACCCTCTTTACAATGTTAATGATGTTATTAACGGCGTTTATGTTAACGGCAATATGGTTGGTAGCCTTATGTTTATCGGTGCAGGTGCAGGTAAGCTTCCTACAGCAAGTGCAGTAGTTGCTGATATTGTTGATTGTGTAAAGCATAGCGGAACTAATGTAGCAACTATCTGGAGCAGCGAAAAGTTAGAACTTGGTGCTACTGATGATGAAGTGAGAAGCTTCTTCGTAAGAGTTAAGGGCGATGATGAGGCTGCGGCAAAGGCTGCATTTGGCAATATCGAAGTTGTAAAGGTTGAGGGAATCGATGGTGAGTTCGGTTTTGTTACAGCTGAGATGAGCGAGAAGGCATATAAGGAAGCTGCTGCTAAGGTAGAAGTTATTAATATGATTCGTCTTGATAAGACAGTTTTATAATTATATCAGTTATAAATTAGAAAGAAGGCGTATATTATGAAGTATTTGATAGTTCTTGGTGATGGAATGGCAGATAGGGATATAGCAGAGCTTGGTAACAAGACTCCCCTTGAATATGCTAAGACACCAACTATGGATAAATATTCTAAAATGTCAGAGATAGGTATGGTTCACACTGTTCCGGAAGGAATGTCTCCGGGAAGTGATGTGGCTAACCTTTCAGTGCTTGGTTACGATTCTAAACAGTATTACAGCGGACGTTCTCCATTGGAGGCACTTAGTATCGGCGTTGATATGAAGACGACAGATGTTTCCCTTAGATGTAATATTGTTACAGTATCGACAGATGATCTTCCTTACGAGGAGAAGACTATTATTGACCATAGCTCTAGTGAGATTGAGACACAGGATGCTGCTGTTCTTCTTGAGGCGGTAAGAGAGCAACTTGAGACAGATATGTATAAGTTCTATGTAGGAACAAGTTACAGACATCTGACAATCTGGGATAATGGAGAAGTTGTTAAACTTACACCTCCTCACGATGTGCTGGGACAGACAATTGGTCAGCATCTGCCACAGGATGAGGCACTTCGCGAGATGATGAAGAAAAGTTATGATATACTTGCTAATCATCCGATTAATCTTGAGAGAATTAAGAATGGTTTGAATCCTGCAAACTCAATATGGTTTTGGGGAGCAGGCACAAGACCGATGCTTGATTCGTTTGAGGAAAAAACAGGTCATACAGGTGCCATGATTTCTGCAGTAGATTTGCTTAAGGGTATCGCAGTTGGTGCTAAGATGAAGGTTATAGAGGTAGAAGGTGCTAACGGCGGACTTCATACTAACTATGAAGGAAAGGCTGATGCAGCATTTGATGCACTTGTAAATGAAGGCTGTGACTTCGCATATATTCATGTGGAAGCACCGGATGAAATGGGACATCAGGGAAGCTTTGAACGCAAGGTTCAGGCTATCGAGTATCTTGATGAGAGAGTTATCAAGAGAGTTACAGAGAAGCTCGAGGCAGCAGGCGTTGAATATAGGATGTTGGTTCTTCCGGACCATCCTACACCGGTTGCTATAAGAACACATTCTTCGGACCCTGTTCCATATATGCTGTATGACAGTACGGATAAGCAGAATAACAGCTGGAATTACAATGAAAAGGAAGCTTCTTTAAGTGGAAATGTTGTAAAAGAAGGCTACAAGATGATTAATAAGTTATTTGAAAAGTAAGGAGATAGAAATGGTAAAGGTAGTTAAGTTTGGCGGTAGTTCACTTGCCAGTGCAGAACAGTTTAAGAAGGTTGGCAATATTATTCGTGCGGAGGAAAGCAGAAAGTACGTTGTTCCTTCAGCACCGGGAAAGCGTTTTGATGATGATACAAAGGTTACAGATATGCTTTACAAGTGCTATGCAGAGGCAGAAGCAGGTAAGAATATTGAGAAGCCTTTGAAGGCAATTAAGGAAAGATACAATGAGATTATCAAGGGTCTTAAGTTAAAGCTTTCTTTAGATGAGCAGTTTGAGACAATTAAGAAGCAGTTTGAGTCAAAGGCTGGTAAAGATTATGCAGCTTCAAGAGGTGAGTACTTAAACGGTATTATTATGGCTAATTACTTAGGCTATGAGTTTATCGATGCAGCAACAGTTATCTGCTTTGATAAGAATGGTGAGTTTGATGCTGAAAAGACTAATACAGTTATGTCAGCAAGACTAGCTAAGACTAAGAATGCAGTTGTTCCTGGATTTTATGGTGCTATGCCTGACGGAACAGTTAAGACATTTTCAAGAGGCGGTTCTGATGTTACAGGTTCTATCGTAGCAAGAGCTTTAAAGGCTGATGTTTACGAGAACTGGACCGATGTTTCAGGTTTCCTTGCAGCAGATCCAAGAATTGTAAAGAATCCTAAGCCTATTACTATTATCACATATAAGGAGCTTCGTGAGCTTTCTTACATGGGTGCATCAGTACTTCATGAGTCTGCTATCTTCCCTGTAAGAAAGGAAGGAATTCCAATTAATATCCGTAACACTAATGCACCGGAAGATCCTGGTACAATGATTGTTGAAACAACATGTGTTAAGCCTGAGTGTATTATTACAGGTATTGCAGGTAAGAAGGATTTCGTATCAATCAGTATTGATAAGGATATGATGAATTCGGAGATAGGTTTTGGACGTAAGGTGCTTCAGGTGTTTGAAGATAATGGTATTTCTTTTGAGCATATGCCATCGGGTATTGATACTATGACAGTATTTGTTCATCAGGATGAGTTTATGGAGAAGGAGCAAAAGGTTCTTGCAGAGCTTCATCGTGCAGTTAAACCTGATGTTCTTGAGCTTGAGCCGGATCTTGCCCTTATCGCGGTAGTAGGTCGTGGTATGAAGAACAGCACAGGTATTGCTGCAAGTATCTTCACAGCCCTTGCTAAAGCTAAGATTAACATCAAGATGATTGATCAGGGTTCAAGTGAGCTTAACATCATTATCGGTGTAAGAAACAGATACTTTGAGGACGCTATCAAGACAATCTACGGAGTATTTGTTGCAGAGGAGAAGTAATAATGTGATTGAGGCCGCAGTCGGTGTGCAAGTTGGCACGCTGACGGCGGTTTTATTGTTGCTAACCCTTGCGAAAATTCTTATTAATTGGTATAATAAGATGATTTGGTTTGCACATTTTCAAATGGGGATTTGAAAATAATGAAAGTGCAAGAATTACAAGAAGGAGTTATACAGATGGATATTACAAAAAAGATTGCGGAAGAGTTGCAGATTAAGCCGACACAGGTGGAAGCGGCAGTTAAATTGATTGATGAGGGATGTACTATTCCGTTTATTGCAAGATATCGTAAGGAGGTTACAGGTTCTCTTAATGACGAGCAGTTGCGTAACCTTGATGAGAGACTTAGATATCTTCGTAATCTTGAAGATAGAAAGGAACAGGTTATTGCCAGCATAGAAGAGCAGGGCAAGCTTACTGATGAGCTTAAAGCGGCTATCCTGGCAGCAGAAACTATGGTTTTGGTTGAAGACCTGTATCGTCCATATAAGCAGAAGAGAAGAACAAGGGCGACAGTTGCTAAGGAGAAAGGATTGGAGCCGCTTGCTGAGTTTATTATGAAGCAGGATACAACTATGCCTGTTGAAGAAGAAGCATCTAAGTACATATCTGACGAGGAGGGCAAGGTTGTTGCAAGTGCAGCGGAGGCTATTGCCGGAGCTCTTGATATTATAGCAGAGCAGATTTCAGATGTTGCTGATTACAGAACATATATTAGAGATATAACATTTAAGGAAGGTAAGATTGTATCTGTGGCCAAGGATGCGGAGGCTCAGTCTGTGTATGAGAATTACTATGACTATAGTGAAGCGCTTGCTACGATTCCGGGACACAGAACACTTGCTCTTAACAGAGGCGAGGAAGAGAAGTTCTTAACAGTTAAGATTGAGGCACCGGTGGAGCGTATTATAACTTACCTTGAAAAGTATGTCATTACTTCAGAGAATGAATTCACAACACCACACCTTAAGGCTGTTGTGCAGGATGCCTATGACAGACTTATTGCACCGGCTATTGAGAGAGAAATTAGAAGTGCTCTTACAGAGACAGCTGAAGATGGAGCTATCAAGGTATTTGGTAAGAATCTTGAACAGCTTCTTTTGCAACCACCTATTGCAGGTAAGGTTGTTCTTGGTTGGGACCCTGCATTTAGAACAGGTTGTAAGCTTGCGGTAGTTGATGCTACGGGAAAGGTGCTCGATACTAAGGTTATCTATCCTACAGAACCACATAACAAGGTGGCAGAGTCAAAGGAAGCAGTTAAGAAGCTTATTGATAAGTATGGTATTACACTTATCTCATGCGGTAATGGTACTGCATCAAGAGAGTCTGAGCTTATTATTGCAGATATGATTAAGGAGTATAACTTAACACAGGTTGAGTATATGATTACTAATGAGGCAGGTGCTTCTGTATATTCAGCAAGTAAGCTTGCTACAGAGGAGTTCCCAGACTTTGATGTTGCACAAAGAAGTGCTGTTTCTATTGCAAGACGTGTTCAGGACCCACTTGCAGAGCTTGTTAAGATTGATCCTAAGTCAATCGGTGTTGGTCAGTATCAGCATGATATGAACCAGAAGAAGTTAAGTGAGACATTGACAGGAGTTGTTGAGGACAGTGTTAACAAGGTTGGTGTAGATCTTAATACTGCGTCAGCATCACTTTTAGAGTATATTTCGGGTATATCTAAGGCTGTTGCTAAGAATATTGTTGATTATAGAGAGACTAACGGAAGATTCACTAACAGAAAGCAGCTTCTTAAGGTTGCTAAGTTGGGACCTAAGGCTTTCGAGCAGTGTGCAGGATTTATGCGTATCTCAGGTGGTGACAATCCCCTTGATGCTACAAGCGTGCATCCGGAGAGCTACGAGGCAGCAGGTAAGCTTCTTGAACTTATGGGTTATGATATTAATTCAATTACATCGGGAGAACTTATCGGTCTTAGAGGCAAGGTTAAGGATATCCAGAAGATGGCGGATGATTTGGGAATAGGTCAGATTACACTTGAGGATATTATTAAAGAGCTTGAAAAGCCGGGAAGAGATCCAAGAGAAGAGATGCCGAAGCCAATCCTTAGAAAGGATGTCCTTGATATGAAGGATTTGCAGCCTGGTATGATTCTTAAGGGCACTGTAAGAAATGTTATTGACTTCGGTGCATTTGTTGATATCGGTGTGCATCAGGATGGACTTGTACACATTTCGCAGATGACAAGAGCAAGACGCGTGGAGCATCCGCTTGATGTTGTAAGTGTAGGCGATATCGTTGATGTAAGAGTTATTGAGGTTGATATACCAAAGGCCAGAATTGCACTTTCTATGATTCTTGATGAAGCTGAGGCGGCAAAGAAGGTTTATGAGAAGAAGCCTTTTGATAAGAAAGATGGACAGACAGGTAAAGGTCAGGGAAAACCTAATGGTGGTAAGTTTAATGGAAAAGGTGAGAGAAAGCCTAAGAAAGAAGGACTTAATCTTAATGGCCTTTCTAAGTTTATGAGATAATCAGTTGCTATGCTGTGGCACCTGATGGTGCCACGATAGCGATGTTTTGGAGGAATGTTTGCTGATGGAGACGGAGAATAAGGGGCTTAAAGCAGAATTTGCGACAAAGGTTGAAGCTAAAGATTTGATGAACTTTAAGGTGTATCACAATTACACAAGTGTGAGCGGCATTATAACATTGCTGGTTGGTATTATAATGTTGTCGGTTTGTGCGATTGTATCAACTTATGAGAATGCCAATATTTCGTATATATTGATAGCGGGATTCTTCGGACTGTTTTTTACAGTATGGACACCTGTTGGAATGTGGCTTAGTGTGAAAAAACAGATGAAGAAAGCAGAGGGGTTTAATGAGCCTATAAAGTATGTGGTTACTTCTGATAAGATCAGATTATCACAAGGTCAGGTTGAGGAAGAGCTTATGTGGGATGATATATTTAAGGTTAAGTCAACCGGAAAAAGCATTGTCCTGTATATAACCACAGTCAGAGCTAATGTTATACCTTTAAGAGATATAGGCGAAGAGGCGGAGAATTTTATTAAGATAGCAAGAAAGAAGTTAAGACCGTTTCAGGTAAAACTTAATGACGCTAAAGTTATTGAGAAAGCGAAACAGTCATGCAGGTGATGGGATGACCGAGAAAGTAATTGAAACGTACGGTGCGGACGAAACATTGGAACTTGGAAAATGCGTTGGTAGAAATGTGAAGGCCGGACAGATAATATGTCTTATAGGTGATTTGGGCGTCGGAAAAACTGTGTTTACACAGGGGTTTGCGAAGGGGCTTGGTATAGAAGAACCAATATGCAGTCCTACGTTTACAATAGTGCAGGAATATCATGAGGGCAGATTGCCGTTGTACCACTTCGATGTATATAGGGTAGGCGATGTGTCGGAGATGGATGAGATAGGATATGAAGAGTATTTTTACTCTGACGGAGTATCTTTGGTAGAGTGGGGGAATATGTTTCCGGAGCTTTTTCCCAAAGAGGCTGTATATATTACTATTGCCAAATGCCTTGATAAAGGTTTTGATTACAGGAAGATTACGATAGTTGGAGATATTGATGTGGAATAATATCTCTGTTAGGAGGTTGGTATGAGGATACTGGCTATAGAAAGTTCTGCTATAACAGCATCTGTCGCAGTTGTGGAGGATGATGTCCTGATGGCGGAATACACAGTTAATTATAAAAAAACGCATTCGCAGACATTGCTGCCAATGATTGATGAAGTTTTTAAAATGACTGAGATGGAACCGGAAAGTATTGATGTTGTGGCTGTTTCGGTAGGTCCCGGGTCGTTTACAGGTTTGAGAATTGGTGCGGCAACCGGTAAGGGTATTGCTTTTGCCACCGGAAGGGATATGGTGGAAGTTCCGACTCTTGCTGCTATGGCTTATAATATGTACGGTACAGATAAACTTATATGTCCTGTTATGGATGCTAAAAGAAGACATCTGTATGCGGGATTATATAGGTTTAATAAGTCCGGAGAAGTTGAGAATATTAAGGAGCAGATGCTTATTTCTTACGAGGATTTGTCCGATATGATTAATAAGATGGGACAGAGTGTTGTTTTTATAGGTGATGGTATTGCGGTGGCTAAGGATACATTTATAGAGAAGCTGGAAGTTGAATATGAATTTGCAGCGGCGCATATGAATACACAGCGTGCAGGAAGTGTTGCTATGCTCGCTAAGGCTATGGTGGCACGGGGAGAGACTGTTCCGGCGGAAGCGTTACGTCCGGATTATCTCAGACCGTCTCAGGCAGAAAGAGAAAAGATGGGAGATAATTCGTAAACGTATTTAAAATGTACGGTCAGAATGGAGAGTGTTATGGAATCGGGTTTGTTTGCAGTAAGACCTATGAGAGAGGGCGATATAGAGGAAGTTGTTGCTATAGAAAATGCTATATTTTCGATACCTTGGTCGGCTAAATCATTTCTTGATGCGTGCAAGGAAGAGTATAATATATACCTTGTGTGTGAGATTGACGGAAAGATAGCCGGATATTGTGGCTTGTGGACTGTAATGGGTGAAGGAAATATTACCAATATGGCGGTGGCGGAAGAATATCGTAAGCACGGTATTGGCACAGCCCTTATGAAAGCGATGGAGATGCTGGGACAAAAGATGGATGTATCCATATTCTTTTTGGAGGTCCGTGAAAGCAATGTTGCAGCACAGAAACTGTACGAAAAGATGGGTTACAGGGAAATTGGCAGGCGAAAAAGATTTTACGAGAAACCGGTGGAAGATGCATTGGTTATGTCCAAAATATATAGAGCAGAATAGGAAAATGTTATGTTAGATGTTTGTTTGCTGGGAACCAGCGGAATGTTGCCGTTGCCCGACAGATGGCTGACTGCACTTATGACAAGATATAATGGCAGCAGTCTTTTGATTGATTGTGGTGAAGGAACACAGATTGCGATTAAGGAAAAAGGCTGGAGCTTTAATCCTATAGACGTAATATGTTTTACACATTACCATGCGGATCACATAAGTGGATTACCGGGGCTTTTGCTTACTATAGGTAATTCGGATAGAACTGAGCCATTGACGTTAATCGGACCTAAAGGACTTTCCAGAGTAGTTTCGGCGTTGAGGGTGATAGCTCCGGAGTTGCCGTATGATATAGAATGTATTGAACTTAGCAATCCTCAGGAACATATATCTGTTAAAGGTTATGAGATTGAGGCGTTTAAAGTTCAACATGCAGTAACCTGTTATGGATACAGCATCAATATTCCGAGAATAGGCAAGTTTGATGTTAATAAGGCAAGAGAACTTAATATTCCTCAGAATATGTGGAACAAGTTGCAGCACGGCAATGTTGTGGAGGCTGATGGTGTTGTGTATACTCCGGATATGGTTATGGGAGCAGCCAGAAAAGGCCTTAAAGTAACATATTGCACGGATTCAAGGCCTGTGAAGTCAATAGTTGATAATGCAATGGGGGCGGATTTGTTTATATGCGAAGGTATGTATGGTGAAGACGATAAGGAAAGTAAGGCTAAAGAGAATAAGCATATGACTTTTGCTGAGGCGGCAAAACTAGCAAAAGATGCGGATGTTAAGGAGTTGTGGCTGACACATTTTAGTCCGGCATTAGTTAGACCTGCTGAGCATATTGACGGAGTGCGCAAGATATTCGATAATGCCAGTGTGGGATTCGATGGCAGAACAGTGGAGCTTGTGTTTGAAGATTAAAATTGTTTAAAGAAAGGTAGGCGGTTTTATGAAAAAGTACATTAAAACGATTCTGATTATTACGGTGTTGGCGTTGTTAGGGGTAGGATATTTCTGGTACCTTTCTAATAAGGAACCTTCTACACAGACAGTGGAGAATGAAAATAACAATCGTGAGTTGGAGGCTTTGCTTACCAGAGATATAGACAATGGTTATCCACAGTCGCCTAAGGAAGTTGTTAAACTGTATTCAAGAATAACAGAAGCTTATTATAAGACAAAGCTTACAGAGGATCAGATTAATACTTTAGGCAGACAGGCGCGTAAGTTGTTTGATGAAGAGCTGTTGGGAACCCAGACGGAAGAAGAGTTTCTGGCGGCGTTAAAGAAAGATATTGAGGAATACAATAATCTAAACAGATATGTTTCGGATTATAAAGTGGATGAAAGTGAAAATGTTGAATACAAAACATTTGATGAAAGAAAATATGCATCCTTAAATGCGGTGTATATGATTAGACAGGGCTCTGCACTTGCTAATTCTAACACTAAATACATGTTAAGACAGGATGGCGAGGGCCGCTGGAAGATATTGTATTGGGAGTTGGACAGAGCTGCAAACTCAGAGACTTCAACGCAATAAATTGCTGAGGATACCCTTGAAATGGAGAGAGATATGGAAAATAATGAAGATGTGTTAATACTTGCAATTGAAAGTTCATGTGATGAGACTGCAGCGGCTGTTGTAAAGAACGGGCGCAGTGTGCTTTCAAATGTAATTAATTCACAGATAGACATACATACTGAATATGGTGGAGTTGTTCCTGAGATTGCGTCAAGAAAACATATTGAGAATATTAATCCGGTAATTCAGATGGCACTTGATAAGGCAAATGTTACCTTGGATGATATAACAGCTGTTGCGGTCACTTATGGTCCGGGACTTGTTGGTGCCTTGCTTGTGGGCGTCGCAGAGGCTAAAGCGATTGCTTGGGCAAAAAAGAAACCACTGGTAGGAGTGCATCACATAGAAGGGCATATCTCGGCGAATTATATAGAACATAAGGATTTAAAACCGCCATTTGCAGCACTTGTTGTATCAGGAGGTCATACTCATCTGGTGCATGTGAAGGATTATGGTTGCTATGAAATAATAGGAAGAACAAGGGATGATGCGGCCGGCGAAGCATTTGACAAAGTAGCAAGAGCTGTGGGGTTGGGGTATCCGGGTGGTCCTAAGATTGATAAGCTTGCTAAAGAAGGTAATCCTAATGCTATAGAGTTTCCTCGTGCTAAGGTTGATGATGCTCCGTTTGATTTTTCGTTTAGCGGAATTAAATCGGCGGTGCTTAATTACCTCAATTCTTGTGAGATGAAGGGTGTTGAAGTTAATAGAGCGGATTTGGTTGCATCATTTCAAAATGCAGTTGTTGAAGCGTTGGTGTCAAGAGCAATTAAACTTGCGGAAGACATGAAGCTTGACAAATTGGCTTTGGCGGGTGGGGTCGCTGCCAATTCAGCCCTTAGGAATGCTATGGAAGAGGCTTGCACAAAGAAAGGTATAGCACTTTACTATCCGTCTATGGGATTGTGTACAGATAATGCTGCTATGATAGGCGCAGCAGCATATTATGAATATATTAATGGAACAAGACATGGTTGGGATCTTAATGCTGTTCCTAATCTTAAGCTTGGGGAACGAGTGTGAGATTTGCCGATTTGAAAGGGTTATGTATGAAACATGTGGCGATTGTCCTTGCCGGTGGCAAAGGAAGCAGAATGAACAGTGATATTCCGAAGCAGTATATGGAGCTTATGGGAAAGCCGGTGCTGTATTATTCTTTAAAAGCATTTGAGGAAAGCGATATAGATGCTATTGTTCTTGTGGTAGGAAAAGGCGAAATCGATTATTGCAGAAAGAATATAGTTGAACGGTATGGAATAAAGAAAGTTGTTTCTGTAGTGGAGGGCGGCTCGGAGCGTTATTATTCGGTGCTTAACGGATTGCGTGCCATATCAGGTTGCGATTACGTATATGTTCATGATGGAGCAAGACCTTGCGTAAGCAGTGGCATTATTAGAAAATGTTTAGATGAGGTTCAGATATATAAGGCCTGTGTGGCGGCGGTTCCGGTGAAGGATACCATAAAAGTTGCTGATGACAATGGCTTTGCAGTTGAGACGCCGGACAGAAGTTTGCTATGGCAGATTCAGACGCCCCAGTGTTTTGAGTATTCGTTGGTCAAATATGCCTATGAAGCTATGGCTGTGGATGATAACAGAGGTAATATAACAGATGATGCCATGGTTGTTGAAAAGTATACGGATGCCCGTGTTAAGATGACAAAATCAGAATATGAGAATATTAAAATAACGACGCCGGAAGATATAATGATTGCAGAAAGTTTTTTGAATAAGCATTGAAAAAAGGTGTATAATAACCTGTGTGAAATATTTTTAAAACTTTTTTTAAAAAGTTGTTGACAAAACGAAAAACAAATGATAATATTAACAAGTCGTCAAGAGACGGCAACATAATAACAGATTTGGAGAGGTACCGAAGTGGTCATAACGGGGCGGTCTTGAAAACCGTTTGTCTTCACGGGCGCATGGGTTCGAATCCCATCCTCTCCGCTCAAAACCACTTATTTTATTAAGTGGTTTTTTTATCGCAATACATATCACTGATGTGTTCTTGGTTGAATGTTACATATAGCGGTTTGGGATTGTGATATAAACAAGATATAGTGCCTGAGAAAAATGTTTGAAATATTTTTAAAAAACTTGTTGACAAACCTTTTTTTCAATGCTATTCTATTAAAGCTGTCGGCAAGATGGCATATCAAAAAGTTAGTGCGAAGCAATAACTTTTAGTACTTTGACAATTGAACAGTAAAACAACCTTGAAAATTCTTTAAGAATTTCAATTTTTACGAACTTAGTTATTTCGCGATGATAATCCGGGCGACCGGGAGGGAGCGGAAGAACAAGTCCTTAACACAGTAAATGAATCGAAAGATTTATTACGGGTTAACTATTTAAAGCTAGTTAGTTTTTAACTGAGCGATTTAAACTTTTTATGAGAGTTTGCCCTACAGCGCAGATCAGTACTGTCGGAGAGCATATCTCGATCAAGAACTATTATATCTCAAGCGTAAAGCGTGGGGATGCGGTTGTTGAGGAC
>JAFQIQ010000322.1 GCA_017397445.1 Lachnospira sp. | reverse complement strand
GCAAGGGAACGAGTCATAGTGAGATGCTGGAAGCAGTGGCGGCTGCTAAGGCAGAAGCGGAAGCTGCCAAAAAAGCGGCTAGTCAGGCAATGTCAGGAGAGGATTCACAAGAGTCTTTAGAAGAAGACGATGAAGAACTTGAAGAAGATGAAGAGGAAGAGTACGAAGAGGAAGAAGAGTTTGAAGAATATGACGCACTTGACGATGTTGAGGATGAAGATGTTCTGGACGTAGGGGATATACCTGAAGAGGATGATGGAGATATTCTTTTGGATGGAGAGGATATTGAAGAAATAGAAATAATCGAAGAAGAGTAGTACTAAGACGGAACTTTTGCAAATTGTGAAAGTTCCGTCTTTTTAGGCTGGGGTGAGAATATAATACAAAGATTGTATTGCGTGGGGTAATTTATGGCAGCGTCGCAAAAACAAGAAGAATTGTTAAGTATAAGTATGCAGGTTACTGATAGTGAACGGAAGAAATCCCCCAATTTGGATGCGGGATATTCTCAAGATGGTACTTATGTTGAGATAATAGTAAGATACGTTGGAGTTCTGTCGGATATAGAAAAGATTTATGATGGTGTAACAGTTATAGAGCTGCTTAATAATTATGGGATTATTATTGCTCCCAAAGACAGTATAGAGGATATAATAAATGAAAAAAATATTGAATATGCCGAAAAGCCTAAATTGTTGTATTTTGATCTTGCAAACGGAAAGCAGGCCAGTTGTATTTCGCCGGTTCAGATAAGCAGAGAATCTTCTTTAGGCTTGTTTGGTGAAGGCACAATTGTTGCAATAATTGATACTGGTATTAATCCTTACCTTTCAGATTTTAGGAATGTGGATGGAAGCACAAGGCTTGTAAATATATGGGATCAGAGTAACGATACAGAACTTGATAAGGATGGAATTAACGAGTATCTGGAGATGGGGGAAGCGGGTCGGATACCCGGATATGATACGGTTGGGCATGGGACTAATGTTGCAAGAATTGCTTGTGGTAATGAGGGAGTAGCGTCGCAGGCAGAAATTATTGTAGTGAAAATGGGAGTTGCGGGAGAACTTGGTGAGTATACCTTTCCAAGAACGACACAGCTGATGAGAGCAGTTGATTACTGCATAAGAAAAGGGCTTGATTATGATAAACCTATAGCAATTAATATTAGTTTTGGAAATAATTATGGAGACCATACCGGTGGAACATTGTTAGAGTCTTATCTTAATTCGGTGTCAGGAGTTGGCAGAAATGTTATATGTGTAGGAAGCGGTAATGAAGGTGTAGCGGCAACACATACCTCAGGAGTGCTTACAGACGCTGTGGAATTGGATGTTGAACTGGCAGTCAGTCAATATGAAACATCTTTGGATATCCAAATCTGGAAGGAGTATGTGGATGATTTTGAGGTTGAAATTATCACTCCATCGGGGGTTAATATAGGAAGAATTAACAGATATAATCAGGTGAACAGGGCAATTGTGGGTAGTACGGAAGTTCTTACGTATTACGGAGAACCGTCACCTTATAATATGCATCAGGAAATATATATTAATCTTTTGCCAAGGGATAATTATATTCAGGAGGGAATATGGAGAATAAGGCTGGTTCCGTTGCGGATTGTATCCGGTCGTTTTGACATGTGGCTGCCGGCAGTTTCATCAATCAATGAAGGAACAGGGTTTGTAAGTCCGGATGAGGAGTTGACATTTACTATACCGGGAACGGCTGAAGGGGTAATAACAGTAGGTGCGTATAATGCAATCACTGATACTTATGCAACATTTTCCGGGGTGGGATATGTTGTGACGGAAAGCGTTAAAACTATTGTGAAACCAGAGCTGGTGGCGCCGGGGGTTGATATTAGGGTTAGCGAAAATGTGACGGTTACGGGAACTTCTTTTGCTACACCGTTTGTGACAGGTTCGGCAGCACTTCTTATGGAGTGGGGAATAGTCAGAGGGAATGATGTTTTTTTGTATAATGAGAAAGTGAAGGCCTATTTTTTAAGAGGTGCGAGAAGGTTAACGGGTCAGACCAGACCTTCTGACAGAAGTGGTTGGGGGGCTTTGTGCGTTGATGACAGTTTGTTAATAAATAGTTGAAATATTGTGAAGACAGTGCTAAAATTATACGTAGGAATAAATATGTGTATACAGTAAGAAGGGGTAGTGTATTTTGAATAGTTTAGAATTACTTACACAATTAGAAGAAGAATTGATGTCCAACAGACAGGTTGAGCGCTTTTGTAAGGACAGCCTTGAATGGGTAAGAGCCCGAAAGGCAGACTGGGAAACCGACCGTGTACGCGTGGGGGTTATGGGCGTTACAAGTAGTGGAAAATCAACATTGGTTAATGCAATTCTGGGAGCAGATATATTGTCAAAAGCAGTTGTGCCAACATCGGGACAGCTGATTTATTGTGCTTATGGAGAGGAAGAGAGCGTTACAATAAAGTTTGAGGATGGAACTGAAAAGGTTTTGACAGGAGAGGATTTTGATAAGCGCAATGTCATAGAATACAGCGATGCAAGATATAATACAGATAATGAAAAGAAAGTATTAGGAATAGAAATTACTTCCCCAAGATATATATTGGATAAAGATGTGGTTTTGATTGATAGCCCAGGACTGGATGCGTATGGTTTGGAGGCGCATGAGAAATTAACGTTGGAGACAATGGTTCCAACAATTGATGTATGTATATATGTTACAACTATGAAAGCTAATACGGACAAAAAAACAGCGTTGATGTTGGATGTCCTTGCAAAGTATGGTTGTCCTGTAATTATTGTTCAGAATATGCTTGATGCAGTTAAGGCGACGGCGGATGGAGCGAAAAGTCGCAAAGATGCAGCAGCAGGACATCTCGAAAGGATAAAGAAAGTTATTGCCGGTTCTGATATTGATGACAGTATGGTTTCGGTAGTGCAGATGTCTGCTGAATATGCAAGACAATGTAGAATTGCCGGCATTACAGGAACGGTTGATGACATAGAGGATTTTGACGATAAATACGAGATTTCGCATTATAAAGAGTTTATTACATATGTGAATAGCACGATTAGAGCACAGCGTCCAAGGATTGAAAAAAACAGATGTGACAGTGTCTATAGATGTGTTGCGGATATTCAGGATAGAATTCAGATACGTATGTCAGGAAAAGGCAAGGCGTCAGATAACACATTTGAATATGAGGAACTAAAGAAGCGTATTGCAGAATATCAGGCATATCAATCAGCAGAATATAGCAAAGTTGAGGAACGTTATATTAATGCTGCCTGGAATATTCGAAAAGGACTTAGTAAGACAGAAGAGTTGGATATTAGTCTTGACAAAACTAATGCCCAGGTTAAGGAATATGGCAATGGTATTGTAAGAATAATAGAAAAAGGTAATGCACTTATAGAATATGCAGCTAAGGAAGTCAATATACCATCAAGAGATTTGATGAAGTCCATGGTGTTTCAGCCAATGGAAGCTATCACAGTGAAGAAACGTGTTATAAAGACCGAGAAGCGTAGAAAAGATTTAGGCTTTGGTGCTACATTGAAAAGAGGCTTTGGTTTTATTACAGGAGATACTTCCTTAGGGTATCATACAGAGACTGATAAACGTTATGAGATGGATGAAGAAGGAACTAAAAAGCTTATTGAGCAGCAACTTGATGTTGCATCCGGAAGATATGCATCCATGTACAAGGAATGGAAAAGTAAGAGTTTTGATGCAGCTATAGCAACGGTTAATAAGGTTGTAGAACTTGCGGAAGAATTGCATGATGTGAGAAAAGAATCTACAGTTCAGGATATGGGCATTAAGATGTTCAAAGAGGATTTAGAAACTTTGGTCGCAGAGTGGGAAGAGAATCGGGCAGATGATACTGAAGTACAAAGTGGTGAAGTGAACAGTGATGAGGTTGAAGCAGTTGAGAAAACCCCAAAAACGGAAGCCTATGCAACAAGATTTAAACAGATGGCATCAGTTGAAGTTTCCGGAGCTGTGGCATCGGTGCTGAAGTTATCAAGGAATATGGGTAAGAATATTCATAATTCTGTTGCAAAGTCACTTTTCAAGAGGGTGAATTGTCTGGAACATACACCTGTTATTGTTGGTTGGGATGAAAACTGTATTAATGAGTTCCTATGGCAGACAGGTATTAAGGATGCCATAGTATGTGAAGGTGATATGGATTCAGAAGATGTAACCAAGGCTGATAAGAGATGTTTCTTTGTGCTTGTGAATACTATACAGTATGGTGCTGCTAAGAAGCAGATTGTTGAGTCAGGTATTGATGGAGTTGTAAAGGCTGATGATTATATTGTCTGGGTTGTACAGGATTTTGAGGAACTGTTAACAGGTGATAATCTTGTAGAAGGATTACAGAGTATGTTAACACTTGTTCAGGAGCATAGCGAGATTTGTAAAGGTTGTGTATGGTTAAGCCATGATAATCCTATATATAATCTGATTTTCCTTGAACATCAGATGGAGCCAATTGTTACAGCACAAAAGGAACAGGAAATATTAAGGGTTTGCAACAGTAAGTATGCAAGTTTTCTGGACAAGCAGGTTGTAGCAAATATTATGAGAATTATTAAAGACGTTAAGATTGATTAATTATGGGAGGTACATTGAGTATGATTTTTGAGGTAGATAACACTACGGAACAGTTGATTAAGGAAATTGAGGAAAGTATAAAGGGTGCGGTTAAGGAGCTTGAAGCAGGACAGCAGGATTTGAAAAAGGCTGTGGAAGAACTTAAAAATGCAGAGCCTGTTGCTGCGGCCAGTGATGTTAATGTATCTGTAGATACAGAGAATATCGAGAACGCCCTTACAAGTATCAATGCATCTATGAATAAGGCTGTTGGTAATCTTGATGCGTATGCCGAGGCTTTTGAAGCGTTGGATAAGGCAATGTCTGATATGGGAGATGATTTGTATGAGGCTAATATAAAGATTGCATCAGCTGAATCAAAGATTACAGCATCAGATGAAAAGATGACTGCCATGTCTTCTAAGATTTCGGTGGCAGATGAAAGGCTTGCAGAGGCAGATGAGAAGCTTTCACAGATGAATGAAAAGTTTGCAGCAATGTCGGCTATGCTTGCAGAAGCGAATGAGAAGCTTGATGCTATGGCAACTATGGAAGCAAAACTTACAGAGGCTAATGAGAAGTTAGAGGCTATGTCTGCCATAGAGGCAAAATTTGCTGAGTTTAATCAGAATATGGAGGCTATATCAGCCATCGAGTCTAAGATGATTGAGATAGATAACAGAGTTCTTGCAATTGGCGGCAAGCTTATGGCATCAGAGGAGTTTATGTCTGAACTCGGTACCAAGGTTGAGAATGGCTTTGATAAAGTTGCAGAGATGGATGCTAAGGTTTATGCTATGAATTCAAGTGTAACAGCTATGGATGGCAAAGTTGCCGGAGTTGATGGAAAACTTGCTGCTATGGAGAATTCTGTTACTGAGGCGGCTAATACTATTGCCGGTATGGCATCTAAGATAGACAGGTCTGACGAGAGCGTTCAGATGCTTGAGAAGCAGGTTGCTATGATGCAGGAGAAGATGCTTATGAACTTTGCCAATGTATTGCGTCAGTCTACAGAGAATACAGCAGCAACAGAGCGTAGCAAGGAAAGTCTGGATGCTATAAGAGACTACTTATCTAAGCCGGGAATTGCACGTATATTCTCAGGTCTTAAATAATAAAAGCTTATAATGCTTTAATGCTAAAGAACAAGGAGGTTCGGATATGCAGTATGATGAGGAGTATTTTAGAAAAAGTGCCAATCTGAAGGCTATGATGATGTGGATACTGATTGATTTAGTACTTACTGTGGCCTATATCATAGAGTGGACCAAAGGAAAAAGAACGACACCATATTTAATAGTTTTTCTTATTGTTTGTTGGGCTGCGGTTATTTTGGCATTGGTGTTTATTCGTATAAAGGGATTGCAGACAAAGTGGTGTAAAGAAACCATTGCCATAGGTTATGGTGTGTTTTATGCTTTTGTTGCCATGACGGGAGATTCACGACTTACGTTAATGTATGTATTTCCGGTTGTTGCTATGCTTACTTTGTATAAGGATAAGTTCCTGATTATAAGAGTATGGATATTGAATGTTCTACTGGTAACTGTAAGAATGTTTATGCTTATATTTTCAGGAGGCATGGATTCACAGGCTATTACAGAGTATGAGATTGTTTATGGTGTGATTATGTTGATATATTGGGCGTTTGTTATGTCCATAGGTCATACTACTAGATCAGATGGAGCGCTTCTTAAGTCGGTTGAGGGTAATCTTGAACGGGTTGTTGAAACTGTGGAGAAGGTTAAAGGTGCAAGTACCTCTATTGTAGATGGTATTACGGTTGTTAAGGAATTAGCAGATGAGAATAAAGAAAGTGCTAATTGCGTTGTTAACAATATGGAAGAGTTAACTAATAACAATTTGATTTTGAGAGACAGAACAGATTCTTCCCTGGAAATGACTAATAAAATTAGTATGCAGGTTGAAAATGTTGCAGAGCGCATTCAAAATACACTTGTTGTTATGGAGCAATCCGTTTCGAAAGCGAAGAGAAGTACAGAACAGCTTGATGAAGTGGTTAAGTCTACCAATGAGATGGCTAAATTGTCGGAAGAGGTTGATAGCATTCTTAAAGAATTCAAAAAAGAATTTGATATGGTTAAGAATGAAACCGGAATTATTGAAGATATTTCAAGTCAGACAGAGCTTCTCTCCCTTAATGCATCTATTGAGGCAGCAAGGGCCGGTGAGGCAGGAAAAGGCTTTGCGGTTGTTGCGGATGAAATTCGTAATTTAAGTAGCGGAACCCAGAGTTCATCTAACAGTATTATGATGGCATTGGCACATCTTGAGGATACTTCTGATAAGATGACAGATGCTATTACAAAAACATTACAGTTAATTACAAGAACTTTAGATCAGATAACTGACGTTGAAAAGAGTGTTAACGATATTACTGACGATACTATAAAGCTTGGAGATAATATGCAAGCGGTAAGTCAGGCTATGGATGAAGTTGAAGATTCTAATAAGAACATGGTTCAGAATATGAACAGTGTATCTGAGATAGTTGAACTTATGACAGAAAGTATTGTTGATGCAGACAGCAATACTAAGATTATGAGAAGTAAGTACGAAGAGACTTCACAGAATGTATCAAGAATTGAAGTTGTAGTAGGTAAGCTTATAGAAGAACTTGGCGATGGCGGATTTATGGATACATCAGATATGCGTATCGGTATGTTTGTGTCTGTCAAAGAGTTTAATGGTAATGATGTTAAGGAATATAAAGCAAAAGTTGCACAGATTGCCGACGATAGAATTATTATGATACCGGTACCGGGTACTAATGGTACATTAAAGTATGAAAAGACATATACATACAATATTGAAGTAGTGGTTGATAATAATATCTATGAATGGGATGATGTAAAGATGAACTTACTTCAGGATGGACGCTATCAGGTAATGTTTAGCGGAAATCCGAAAGTAAGAAACAGAAGAAAGTATCCTCGTATGAATATTTCTAATACATGTACCATCAAGGGAGATAATACCAATTATCAGTTTAGTGGAAAGATGAGTAATATCAGTGCCGGAGGATTTGCATTTGCAGTAGAAGTATCAGATATTGAGAATTTGAGAGAAAAGCCGATTACAGTTACGGTTGATAATCTTAATATTACCGGTGTTGACAAACTTGAAGGTGTTATTATTCGTATAACAAAGGATGATAACAGGTATTATGTAGGATGTAGATTAAACGAAGATAATGCTAATATAGGTAAATATGTAGAACAGCATATGTAATTAATAAGGGTGTGTCACTGTTAAAGTGGCACACCCTTGATAAATTTAGTTAAGCAATTTGTGCATTGCAAAATCGTATATTT
Organism: Lachnospira sp.; assembly: GCA_017397445.1. Lineage (GTDB taxonomy): Bacteria > Bacillota > Clostridia > Lachnospirales > Lachnospiraceae > Lachnospira. The sequence continues at coordinate 851 of JAFQIQ010000322.1, read as the reverse complement.
CCTGACTTGCGTCTCTCCACTTTGCACACATTGCGTCAGCCTGACTTTCCAGTGGAGTAGAGAGATTTAATTCAATAAGAGTTGAGTTGCCCTCTTTAACCTGACAATGAACAATGTAATCACCATTGGTTGAACGATAGTAATCAGATGTTGTATTGGTTTCACATTTGAGTTCATAACTGTTCTCTTTAAGATAAGTGTCTATATCTTCGCGGATTGCCGGTGATATTTTATTGGCAAAAAAAGATATTGTTTCAGCGCCTTCGGATGTTAGTTTGTATTGAGTGCTGTTTCTATAGTTAAGTATTGTAATAAAATTGTCCGTTGCCAAAGTATTAATTACTTCCTGTAAAGTGAAGTAGTTAGTGTACTGATGATTAAGTACGAATTCTGAAATCTGGCTATTGGATAAAGGGAAGTTTACTTTGTCCAGCATATATAAAACCATTAGTTTATAAAGTGTGGTTGTGTCTGTGTTCATTGATAATTCCGTCCTTGAATAATATTGTGTTTTTTGAAAAATGTATTGATGGTATTCAATACATTTTTTTTATTAGTGCTCCATAAAGGTGACACTAAAAGATTTTTTGGACCGTCTCCGGTTAGTCTGTGTATAACCATATCTTCAGGAAGCAATTCAATAACATCGGCAAGATATTCGGTATATGTTTCTAAAGATAGTGTTTTAAAATGTCCGTGATTATAGTCGGTTGCTAAATCGGTATTTTTAAGTACATGCAGAAGCTGAAGTTTAACTCCGCTGGCACCGCAATGTGAAATATATCTTGCGGTGTCAAGAAGCATGTCCTTAGTTTCCCCGGGTAAACCTATTATTATGTGTACGATTGGTT